>NZ_AYYI01000104.1 GCF_001436505.1 Loigolactobacillus rennini DSM 20253
AGTGTTTTTCTAGACGGTGAATCGTCCGAAATGGCAGCACATCAATCAACTGATGGGTTTTAGCGTCCATGAATTCAAAGCTCATGGCAGCGGCAGCTGTTTTTGTGCTTTTGATTTCGTCCATTAGAATAACTGCTGGCAGCCAGTGCAAGTTCGGTTTAAAATCACGTTCAGCACGTAGTAATTGGCGGCCAACAAAAGTGTC
>NZ_AYYI01000024.1 GCF_001436505.1 Loigolactobacillus rennini DSM 20253
TTTTTTGTCTGAACACGGAAAATATACAGCACTCTAATTCTAAATTTAAAGAAACTGCGGAAGCCAAAACTTGCTCTTTTAATCGCTTTGATTTTATTATTCGAGCCCTCCAAAGGACCATTTGAATACGGCATCATAAAGGTATTATGAATTTCATCATGATGCGTTTGTAGTATTTTAAGCGCGCCAAGCATTTCTGCAGAACAACCTGCGGTGTTCGCGGTGTGCCAAAAGACGGCATTATAATTGGGCCAGTCTTTGTGTTTTAGTGCGGTTTGAACGCTATTTAAGACCGTGTAAGTCTGTTCAAGGATCGGATCAAGCTTTAATAACCTGGTGACAATATCTTTGGCAGTAACCCAATAAGGAAAATAAGTCCACTTACGAAAATGTTCGTAGTCTAATTGTTCACGGGGCACTAATAACAATTTCCAGTAGCGTTTAAGGGCTTTAAATTCACGAGAACCTGGGGTAAACTTTTTCATTATCCGCACTCTGGTCTGATTAAAGGCCCGATTAAGGGCATTAGTGAGGTGAAACTTATCTATGACGACAATCGCGTTGGGAAAGATTGTTTTCGTCAGTTTCGGATAAGTATAATTCATGTCAGTGACAATGATTTTGACCTTTTCTCTAGCAGTTTGAGCATAACGTTTAAAGTGTTTTTCAAGTCGGTGAATCGTCCGAAACGGCAGCACATCAATTAATTGGTGCGTTTTTGCATCCATGAATTCAAAGCTCATGGCAGCGGTAGCTGTCTTAGTGCTTTTAATTTCGTCCATTAAGATAACTTCTGGCAACCAGTGAAAGTTCGGTTTAAAATCACGTTCAGCGCATAATAGTTGCCGGCCAACAAAAGTGTCGGACGTCGCCAGTTCATTCGCAATATGTTTTAAAGCTACTGGCTCCGCCAGTTTTTCTAGGCCAGCCTGACGGGTTGGATTAGAAATTGAACAATGTTTAGGCACCAGATTTGTCTGGGCTAAAAAATGAGACTGACAGGCTTTACAGCAGAAATAACGGCGCTTTAATTTTAAAATAACCGCATTGCCTAAGGTTTTAGCAAAGCGGACCGTTGTCATTCGCCAGCCATACTTAATAATTTGGGCCTGATTGATAATGCCACATTTGGGACAAGCCAGCGGCTTGTAGTCTAAAACCCCCTCAAAACGAATGACCCCATCATTTTTGCGCGCACCAGTTTTAATTTCTATGTGGGGATCAACTATCCCTAACAAGAGTTTTGTAGTATTATTAGCCATAAGGGCATTCACTTCTTTCTGGAAATCTTCGTGGTGGTTGATTTTTTGCGAACGGACAGTGAATGTCCGCTTTTTTTATCCCTAACTAAGCATACAAAAAATCTGCCATCAATAATAGATAAATCTATTACCAACAACAGATATTGTAGAGCC
>NZ_AYYI01000105.1:0-42419 GCF_001436505.1 Loigolactobacillus rennini DSM 20253
CGTAATCTGCGTTACTAAATTTGTTCAAGTTATTTCTTGCAATCTGCCATATAGAATAGTAAACATTAAAGATTGATAAGTTTTTAGGAAAGTATTTCTAATAATACAAGGTGGGTGTTCAGATGAAGTTGAAAAAGACAAAGCAGCTTGGGTTAGTTGCAGCTGCAGGATTATTAATTGGACCTTTTATTGGTAATAGTGGTCAAGTACAAGCAGCTAAATTGGCAAAAAACCAGACGTTTCGGACCATGATTTCTACTGAATTGACAACAATGGACAATTCAAAAATGACCGACCTTTATGCAGCGACTGTTTTAAACAACACCAACGAAGGCTTATACCGGTTAACCAGTAAAAATAAGCCAATTCCAGCGGTTGCAACTTCAGTTGTGAAGGCTAAAAATAATGGTTTGCAGTATACCTTTCATTTGCGCCATTCGAAATGGAGTAACGGTGATCCGGTAACTGCCAAAGATTTTGTCTATTCTTGGCAACGAACGGTTAATCCTAAAACTGCTTCGCAATATGCATTTTTATTTGAGGGAATTAAAAACGCAACGGCAGTCGCAAATGGGAAAAAGGCACCTAGTGAATTAGGGGTTAAGGCGTTGAACGATTACACCTTGCAAGTCACATTAGAAAAGCCAATTCCATACTTTAATTTGCTAATGGCTAACCCTACATTCTATCCACAAAATGAGAAAATCGTTAAAAAGTACGGCTCTAAATACGGAACCACTTCAGCCAAGCAAGTTTATAATGGCCCATTTCGGCTGACTAAATGGAATGGTACTGGTTTGAAATGGACGTTGGTCAAAAACAAAACTTATTGGGATAAAAACAAGGTTAAGCTCCATAAAATTCAATACCAGGCCATTAAAGATCCTTCTACCGCACTTAATTTATACCAGAGCAATGATCTAGACGATGTCACACTTTCTAGTGAAATGGCAAAGCAATCAGCTAATAATAAAGACAAAGTGATCCGTAAGCAAGCATCGACTTTTTATTTGGAATATAACCAAAAGAAAATACCAGCGTTTAAGAATAAAAAGATTCGGCAAGCCATTTCACTAACCATTGATCGCAATAAATTAGCTAAAAACGTGTTATCTGATGGTTCAACTGCAGCTAAGAGCTTTGTCCCACAAGGATTAGCCAGTGATCCTGAATCAGGCAAAGATTTTTCTGCTCAAGCTAAAGCTAAAACAAAACAGTCGGCAGTTAACGATAATTTAAAAAAGGCCAAGAAACTTTGGGCACAAGGTAAAAAGGAAGTTGGTATTAAGAAACTAAGCGTTAATTTAATGGGTGACGATACCGATGGTTCTAAAAAAATACTTGAATACATGCAAAATAGTATGGAAAAATTACCTGGGTTAAAAGTGTCTAATCAAAATTTACCTTTTAAAACACGGTTATCACGTTCTGAAAGTGGCAAATTTGATTTAGTCATGACAGCTTGGAATGGTGATTTTGGTGATCCGATCACATTTCTAGATTTAATGACCAGTAAAAATTCTTACAATAATGGTAAATGGCATAATGCAAGCTATGATCGAGCCATTTCTGATTCAAAGAACAAAAACGCTGCGAATGCGCAGGCACGTTGGCAAAATTTATTAAGCGCTGAGACGACATTGTTAGATGATCAAGGGATTGCGCCAATTTATCAGAAGAATGAATTCCACTTATTGAATCCAAAAGTAAAAGGAATTATTTACCATCAAACAGGTGCCAGCTACGATTACAAGACCACATACATTGCTAAATAAATGGTCGTGCCATGAAGCAGGGTAGCTCAGCTTGCTGAATCTCACCCTGTTTCTTCATATTATATTAGATTATTGAGTGGTTATTAGTGTCAGTTAAATCACTGGCTAGAATAGGAGTTTTGCCGATGCGTAAATACATTATTAAGCGAATACTTTATATGGTATTAACGTTATTTTTAATTGCGACGATTACCTTTTTCTTGATGAAGTTGCTACCGGGAACACCTTATCAAAACCAAGCTAAAATGTCGCCTTCGCAAATTCAGATGATGAACAAACAGTACGGTTTAAATCGGCCAGTTTGGTTGCAATATATCCTTTACATTGCCGGAATGTTTAAAGGCAACTTAGGCATTTCATTTCAGTTTTCCGACCAGCCAGTGGCTTATTTAATTGCTACTCGGATTGGGCCGTCACTACAGTTAGGAATTCAAGCGATGATTGTCGGGTCGCTGTTAGGGATTCTTTTAGGGGCCATTGCGGCAATTCGTAAAAATACTTGGGTGGATACTTTAACGACTTTGTTGGCTATTTTAGGGATGTCAATTCCTAACTTCATTTTTGCTGTGTTACTGCAGTATGTTTTAGGTTTTAAATTAAAATTATTTCCCATCGCGTTATGGAATAATTTTAGTGCCAGCATTTTACCAACCATTGCTTTGGCGATGATGCCTTTAGCTGAAACTGCTCGGTTCATGCGAACAGAGATGATTGATGTTCTGAATAGTGATTATGTCATGTTAGCCCGAGCCAAAGGCTTAACCCAAGCTGGTGTCGTTTGGCGGCATGCACTACGTAACAGTTTAATTCCTGTCATTACGCTAGCCGGACCGTTAGTTGTCAACCTAATGACTGGTTCCATGGTGGTAGAAAACATTTTTTCCATTCCGGGAATTGGTGAGCAATTTGTTAAGTCGATTACAACCAATGATTATCCAACAATCATGGGTGTAACCATGCTGTATTCCTTAATGCTAGTGGTTGTCATTTTGATCGTCGATATTCTATACGGCATTATTGATCCAAGAATTAGATTGAGTGGAAATGAGGTTAATGCTTAATGGTAGAAGAAAAATTAAATTTAACAAAAGATGTTTTTGAGCCATTAAAAGCCCGCGATCAGCTTAATAAAGAACGAATTGCCACACCAGCATTGACCTTTTTACAGGATGCTTGGCGCCGATTAAAAAAGAATAAAGCAGCGGTGTTTTCCTTAGCGGTTTTATTATTAATCATCGCCCTGGCAGTGGGATCGATTTGGTTTTCACCCCACAGTCCTAACGCGCAAAATGCGGCTTATGCCAATTTGCCGCCTAAAATTGGCAATGGCTTTTGGGGGTTTGATGGTAAAGCAAAAGTTGCCGGGACAATGGTGGATGCTTATCAACAAGCTGGTGTGCCTAAAGGAACTTATTACATTTTAGGAACAGATTACCTTGGACGTGATTTGCTATCTCGGATTTTATTTGGCACGCGGATTTCCTTGTTAGTAGCGTTTGTTGCCACGTTTGTAGATTTAGTTATCGGGGTTGCCTACGGGATGTTTTCCGGATGGTACGGCGGACAAGTCGATAACGTGATGCAGCGGATTTTAGAAATTATTTCCTCTGTACCTAATTTAGTTGTGGTGATTTTAATGATTGTGGTCTTTAAACCCGGTATTTTTTCGATTAGTATGGCGATCGCTATTACAGGTTGGATTACTATGGCAAGGTTGGTCCGTGCCCAAACTTTGAAACTAAAAGAACAAGAATTTATTTTAGCTGCGCGAACACTAGGTGAACCGACAAGAAAAATTGCTTTGAAACACTTATTGCCTAACTTATCCAGCACCATTATTATTCAATTGATGTTCACAATTCCAACTGCGATTTTCTTTGAAGCTTTCTTAAGCTTTATCGGTATTGGAATCAGTGCGCCAAATGCGTCACTGGGGACTTTGTTAAATGATGGCTACAAAACATTCCGCTTTTTACCTTATCAAATGTGGTATCCAGCGATTATTTTATCCATCATCATGATTGCTTTTAATTTACTCGCTGATGGGTTGCGAGATGCATTTGATCCACAAGCAAGGGGGTAAAGCTGATGACTAATATTTTAGAAGTGAATGATCTAGCAGTTAGTTTTACGACTTTTGCCGGTGATGTGCAAGCCGTACGTGGTGTCAGTTTTGATTTGCACAAAGGTGAGATCCTAGCAATTGTTGGTGAAACTGGTTCAGGTAAAAGTGTCACCACCAAGGCGATTATGGGGTTGCTGGCTAATAATGCCAAAATTAAAAGTGGCACGATTAAGTTTGCTGGTCAGGACTTGTTAAAGGCAACGCCTAAAGAAATGGCACAGATTAATGGCAATGACATTGCAGAAATTATCCAAGATCCGATGACATCACTAGATCCTACCATGACAATTGGCAAGCAAGTGTCAGAACCACTGCGTATCCATAAAGAAATGTCACGCAAACAGGCGATGGTACGGACTAAAGAAGTTTTGGAATTAGTCGGCATTCAAAACGCTAGTGCTCGGATGAAAGATTATCCTCATCAATTTTCAGGTGGACAGCGGCAACGGATTGTCATTGCAATGGCATTGGTTAACAATCCCAAGATTTTAATTGCAGATGAGCCGACAACAGCGTTAGATGTGACGATTCAAGCACAAATTTTAAAGTTAATGAAAGAGCTGCAAAAGAGAATCGATACATCAATTATATTTATAACGCATGATTTAGGGGTGGTTGCCGGGATGGCAGATCGTGTTGCGGTGATGTATGCAGGTAAAATTGTTGAAATTGGGTTAGTGGATGAGATTTTTTATGATCCTAAACATCCCTATACTTGGGGCTTGATCAACTCAATGCCGACACTAGACACTAAATCGCACCGCTTGGCTGCCATTGCAGGCACACCGCCAGATTTGCTCGATCCACCCAAGGGTGATGCGTTTGCACCACGTAATCCCTATGCATTAAAAATAGATTGCCAACAAGAACCGCCTTTTTTTGCAGTGACAGCTACTCATGCTGCAGCCACTTGGTTACTACACCCTAACGCACCCCAGGTAACACCACCACCAGAAATTTTGCGGCGACAACAATTTTACCAAAAACATTTCGCCACTAAAGTACAGCAGCTAGATCCATTTAGCGCTGCGAAGTAACGTTGAATTCAGGGAGGAATTATCTTGGCTGAGCGTGAGCAGATATTACAAGTTAAAAATTTAAAACAATATTTTAATGTAGGTAAACCAGATGAAGTGAAAGCAGTTGATGACATTTCTTTTGCGATTTATCAAGGAGAAACTTTTGGTTTGGTGGGCGAATCGGGATCAGGTAAAACAACAGTGGGCCGCAGCATCATTCACCTTTATGAACCGACTGCGGGGAAAATTTTGTTTCATGGGCAAGATATCAGCCAATTAAAATCTGCCGCAACGCGTTTACAGTTTCGCCAGCAGATGCAGATGATTTTTCAAGATCCTTATGCATCTTTGAATCCGCGGATGAAAGTTAAAGATATCATTGCAGAAGGAATTGACGTCCACCATTTAGCAACAAGCAATCAAGATCGTGATGATCGTGTGGCTCATTTGTTAGAGGTAGTCGGATTAAATCCTGATCATGCAACACGGTATCCTTATGAATTTTCAGGCGGCCAGCGACAGCGGATTGGGATTGCCCGAGCGTTGGCGGTGGAACCAGAATTTATTATTGCAGATGAGCCAATTTCAGCGTTAGACGTCTCAATTCAAGCACAGGTTGTGAATTTACTGCAGGATCTACAAGCACAACATGAACTGACTTATTTATTTATTGCGCATGATTTGTCAATGGTTAAGTACATTTCAGATCGGATCGGTGTCATTCACTACGGGCGTTTAATGGAAATTGCGCCAGCGGACGAAATCTATGCCAATCCGTTGCATCCTTATACTAAGAGTTTACTGTCTGCAGTACCAGTACCTGATCCAGAATATGAAAGAAAACGCCAGGCGATTGCCTACGACGCTACATTATACGAAGGAGACGATAAGAAACGCCAGTTAGTTGAAGTTGTACCTGGGCATTTTATTCGTGCAAGTGCCGACGAATTACCGACTTATCAGCAACAGGCAATGCATTATCAAGTTGTTTAAAAAACACGTGAGTCAAAGCGTGATAACTGTGAAAACAAACAGCTATCAGTTGGCTCACGTGCTTTTTGTATTAGAAAGACAGCAAGGGGGTGCTTAAGTGTTATACATTGGGTTGGCAAAGCCACGCTTAATTGGTGATTTATCACGGCGCACAGACCAATGATCAAGAATTAGACTGAGTAATAAACAAATTGGTGCATCTTGTTCATAAGTAATCGCCAGTTCATAGTAGTCACCATCAGATAAAATTGCTTTATCCATAGTTAATAGCGTTTTGGTGCGGTGATAAATCTTGTAGTGGTGGTTCATTAAGTCACCCATAATAATCCAATTTAAATCACTGACGAATTGAAATTGGTGCCAAACACCATACATTTTTTTGACAGAACCGACTTTTTGTTTACCTAGATAAAGGTCGAACCGAGGGAACAAACCTAGCGTAGTCTGTTTGATTTCCGCAACGTAGCTACCATCGATTTTATATAAGGTAAAAGCGTCTTGACGTAGGCCCCAACGCCCAGTAATTAAGTAGACGGGGACATTTTTTTCATCACGGACAATAATTGGCACACCCTTTGTTGCCATTAATTGTTCTTTGATATATAACCGCAGCAAGTCGTGCCACCTCTTTTAATACCTGAACTTTAACTTAATTTAGTCTGCAACACGCGTTGAATAGCTTTTGCGACACCATGATTGACATTAGTGTCAGTTAAGTAACGTGCACACTGTTTAATTTCAGGAGTTGCATTACCCATTGCGAAACTAATGTGTGCTGTTTGTAACATTGATGCGTCGTTTAAATTGTCTCCAATTGCCATGACTTGCGTTAAGGGGATGTTTAAACTTTTAGCATAACTTGCCAAAGCTGCCCCTTTTTGAGCGTTAATGTGATTAATTTCGATATTACTGGCAGAACTAGCTGTGATTGCCAGGTTGCCGATTTGCTCTAATTCAGTGGCAATTGGTGCTAATACAGCTTGTTTTTTAGGACTAAAGGCGATCACTTTTAAAATATTAACAGCACTATCTGTTAACAAGGTTTGATAAGAGTCAACATAGTTGATATTCATGAGTTCTAACCTAGCAGAAGCAAGAGAAACCGCTATTTTAAAGCTATCTGTTGTTTTCAGATCGACTAATAACGCGGCGACATTTTCGATCCGGTTCACTTTACTATCTGAAACTGTCCCATGATCAGTCATCACTTCAAAATATAACCCGTTCGCTTTTAAGCGCAGGAAAATTTGTTTAACGGTTGTTTTAGGAATGGGAACAGTATTTAAAATTTGCCCGTCTTCGTCAAAAACTTGAGCGCCATTCATTGCAATAATTGGGGTATGAATGCCTACTTTTTCAATTAAAGGTTTAGCTTCATTGTAGCTGCGCCCGGTTGCAACAATAAATTTAACGCCGTGTTGCGCAGCAGTTTTGATGGCTGCTGCGTTTTCTGGTGGGACTGTCATTTTTTCGTTTAGTAATGTGCCATCCATATCAGAGGCGATAAGAGCGATCACAGTGATTCCTCCGTTTCTATTCATCTTAGTTTAGCATATTTTTAGGTAGAGACGAAATGACTGTGAAGGGTTATTGCCAATTTAACAACTGAAAAACTAAAGAAAGTGGTAATTAATGTCAAAAATCGTTAAACTAATTAGTGAGGTGTTAATAGTGAAAACGATTATCCATAATGACTGGCAAAAGGTTTTAGAGCCAGAATTTGCACAAGCTTATTATGCACAACTACATCAATTTTTAAAACACGAATATGCAACACAAACCATTTATCCGGATATGTACCATATTTTTACGGCTTTTGAATGGACGCCGTTTTCTAAAGTTAAAGTCGTGATTTTAGGGCAAGATCCATACCATAATCCCAATCAAGGTATGGGTGTTAGTTTTGCGGTTCGGCCAGGGGTACACTTGCCACCTTCTTTACAAAATATTTATAAAGAGTTACAGGATGATTTAGGTATTCCACCAGTAAATCATGGTTATTTAAAGCCTTGGGCGGATCAAGGGGTTTTATTGTTGAATTCAGTATTAACCGTCCGGCGTGGTCAAGCATTTTCACATAAAGGGAAAGGTTGGGAGCGCCTAACAGATAAAGCAATTGAAAAATTGTCAGAACGGGGTAAAGTGGTCTTTATTTTATGGGGCAAAGCGGCTAAATCAAAACGTACTTTAATCGATGAAAGTAAAAATGTCGTGTTGACTGCTTCTCATCCTAGTCCCTTTGCTGCGCGCTATGGTTTCTTTGGTTCGCGGCCATTTTCAAAAACAAATGCAGCATTGGAAAAATTTAGTGAAAAGCCGATTGATTGGCGTTTGCCAACGCATGTGGCGCCGGATCAACCATCAGCCTAAAAATTTAGGCTGTTATTTTTAATGTAAGCGTTGTATCATCGTAGTAGTAACTAAATGGAGGGTTTATTGTGAATTTATTTGATAGTTTGACTCAGAAAATTAGTGGTAAACAGATTAAAATTGTTTTTCCAGAAGGTACTGAGGCCCGGGTGTTAGGTGCTGCTGCCCGTTTACAAAAAGAAAATTTGTTGCACGCAATTGTGTTAGGTGATCCTGCCAAAATTAAACAAGTTGCGGCAAAAAATCAATTTGATTTAACTGGGCTTGAATTGATCAATCCTGCAACTGCAACTAACTTTGATGATTTAGTAGCAGCTTTTGTTAAACGGCGCAAAGGTAAAAATACAGCAGAACAAGCACAAAAAATGTTATTAGACGAAAATTATTTTGGTACGATGTTGGTTTATACAGGTTTAGCGGACGGTATGGTTTCTGGTGCCGTACATGCAACTGGTGATACGGTGCGCCCAGCTTTACAAATCATTAAGACAAAGCCTGGTATCAGTCGGACCAGTGGCGCATTTATCATGCAAAAAGGTGATCAACGTTATTTGTTTGCTGATTGTGCCATTAACTTGGACCCTAACGCACAAGAATTGGCAGAAATTGCAGTGACTTCTGCCAAAACGGCAGCTTTATTCGATATTGAACCACATGTTGCCATGCTAAGTTTTTCTACCAAAGGCTCAGCTAAAGGGGAAATGGTTACTAAAGTTCAAGAGGCTACAAAGTTAGCACAACAGGCGGCTCCAGATTATGCTATTGATGGTGAATTGCAATTTGATGCTGCTTTTGTCCCTAAAGTTGCCAAACAAAAAGCACCAGATTCTAAGGTTGCCGGTCAAGCCACCGTATTTGTTTTCCCAGAGTTACAATCCGGCAATATCGGCTATAAAATTGCTCAGAGGTTTGGCGGTTTTGAAGCCATTGGGCCGGTTTTACAAGGACTAAATCAGCCTGTTTCTGATCTGTCACGTGGTGCTAGTCAAGAAGACGTCTATAAATTAGCGATCATTACGGCAGCACAAACGTTAGTTTAATTGCATTTTACTGTGGTACCAACACGTTAATAACGTTTGGTACCATTTTTTAGTTTTGACTTTGGGCGTATATCAGATTAACCATCATGTGATTTTTGCTGCAGATGATTGTTTGTTATAATGAAGAAAAATTAAATGAGGACGTGACATTATGTTCCGTTATCAAGTCGCTAGTGCAGCTGCTACACAACAGGTGGGCAAGCAATTAGGGCAAATGGTAAAGCCTAGTGATGTTATCTTATTACAAGGTGATTTAGGCGCTGGCAAAACTACTTTTACTAAAGGATTGGCAAGCGGTTTGGGCATTCAACAATATGTTAAAAGCCCTACCTTTACGTTAATTCGTGAGTATTCTTCTGGCCGACTGCCGTTATATCACATGGACGTTTATCGGTTGGAAAATGGTGGCGGTGATGAATTAGGTTTGGAAGAATACTTCGGTGGCGATGGTGTTTCTGTTGTTGAATGGCCACAATTTATTCAGGATGAATGGCCAGAGACTTACCTTGAAATCAGTTTTACTAAATCAACTGACAATCCACAGTTGCGCGAGTTGACTTTTAGCCCTCATGGTAAGCGTTATGTACAGTTAGTAACACAGTTACAGGCGAAATTATGAGTGAAGAAGTGACAATTCGCCAAGTTAAGCCAACTGACGCAGCAGCACTATTGACACTTTTAAAACAGCTTAATCAAGAGACGCCATTTTTATTAGTAGAGTCATCCAGCTTACAATTATCCGTTACTGAAGAAGCCCAACAATTACGTCTACTCTTAGCCACTAATAATAATCAATTATTTGTTGCTGAATTTGACGGTCAATTAGTTGGCTTTATTCGTGTTACGGCAAGTCAGACGCCAGAAATTGCACATATTGGTGAAGTGGGAGTAGCTGTTTTGCGCGCTTTTTGGGGACAGGGTTTAGGGACTGTCTTGCTCAGAAATATTTTAACTTGGGCGCAACAAAATTCATTGATCAGACGTTTAGAATTGACTGTCCAAGAACGCAATCAACGTGCTTATCATTTGTATCGTAGCTTAGGTTTTAAAGTAGAGGGTAAAGCCGAGTTAGGTTATTTTGATCAAAAAGCAGGTTTTCAGACGGTTTTACATTTGGCCATGGTGCAAAATTAAGTAGGAATAATTCGAAAAACAGAATCGTACATCAAGCTAAGGTATGGTATCACGTCAACACTAACGGTACTTTTTGTTTAATTTAAGATAATCAAGTATGAAAGGGCAAAACTAGCGTTGAGCACGTGTACCAACTGATAGCACACGATTTATATAGTATATTTGTGATTAAAAATCGGACTGCACTATAAGTTGCTTATAGTACAGCCCGATTTTGATTTGTTTAATTAGGACAGCTAAACGTAATGAAAAGCGCCAACGCACTAAAACATGAACTTTATGCAACAACTTTAACAAATGGTTTTAGTTGTTCAATCCCAAATTTTTTTGCCTCGGATAATAGGATGTTAGCACAAGCGCGACTGTCATCCAGCGCGTTATGGTGATGTTGTAACTGAATATTTAATTTTTCACAGATGGTATTCAATTTATGGTTAGTAAATTCTGGATAAAATTTACGACTAGTACGTACAGTATCTAAGGCAAGATATTGTGGTGTCTGTAAATTGTAGTGCTGTAAACTTTGGCGTAAGACACTGATATCAAACATCGCGTTGTGTGCGACAATTAAGCGATCACGCTGGAATAATGGGGCAATGTGTGGCCAAAGCGTTGGGAAATCAGGCGCATCTGCAACGTCTTGCGTATGAATGCCGTGAATTTTGGTATTCCGCCAAAAAAACGGTGTATCTGGTTTGATTAAAGAATAAAATTCATCAACAATTTGGTCATTGCGCACAACGGTTAAAGCAACTGAACAAGCGCTGTAACGTTTGCCATTTGCGGTTTCAAAATCCATTGCGACGAAGTTCATTTATTTCACCTATTTCGTAAAAGAATTGCCGTCATTATAAAAATAAAACGTCTATTTGTAAAGCACTAAAGCTTAAAAGTTGGTTTGGTAAGCAGTTCTACTGGACAATGGTCGGACCCCATAATATCTGTTAAAATTGCAGCGTCTTCCAATTGTGGTTGTAACTGATTGGAAGTGATGAAATAATCAATTCGCCAACCTGCATTATTTTTACGGGCATTAAAGCGATAGCTCCACCATGAATAAGTGATTTGATCCGGGTAAAAATAGCGGAAGGTATCAGTGAAGCCATTTTCTAGAAGTCGCGTGAATTTGGCACGTTCTTCATCAGAAAAGCCAGCATTATGATGATTTGTGCGATCATTTTTTAAATCAATCGGTTGGTGTGCAACATTGAGATCGCCACAAAAGATAATTGGTTTTTGTTGTGCCAATGTGTTCAAATAGCTGCGAAAAGCATCTTCCCAAGACATTCGGTAATCTAAGCGCTTAAGTTTGGTTTGTGAATTAGGCGTGTAGCAGGTAATTAAATAAAAATTCGGGTATTCCAAGGTGATTAGCCGACCTTCTTGATCATGTTCGGCTATGCCCATACCATAAGTCACGTTTAACGGTTCGTGTTTAGTGAAAATTGCTGTACCAGAATAGCCTTTACGTTCAGCATAATTCCAATATTGATGGTAACCAGGTAAAGTTAAGTCGATTTGCCCAGCTTGTAATTTGGTTTCCTGAACGCAAAAGAAGTCTGCATCTTGTTGTTTAAAAACATCCATAAAATTTTTCTTAACAATTGCACGTAAGCCATTGACGTTCCATGAAATAAACTTCATGTTGGTAACTCCTTTATTTAAGTTTTTATCTACCCCTTTATTTTACAAGAGTTCTAGCCGAAACAAAAGCTGTCATCATGGACTTGGGTTTGAGCAGGACTATTAAAACTATTTTTTTCATGCTAAAATAAATTGTTGGACTAAATTCGGAAAGGACTGTGGCGGTATGTCGCAAGTAAACCCAACGATAAAAGAATTATTTCCGCAAATTGATATTCGTGAAGCTGAAGCGCTGAGTCATTATACTTATACAAAAACCGGTGGAAAGGCGGATATTCTAGCCTTTCCGAAGACAGCGGTAGAAGTTCAGACTTTAATGCAGTATGCGCAAAAGCAACATTTGCCCCTAACTATTATTGGTAATGCCAGTAACTTGATTGTTAAAGATGGTGGCATCCGGGGAATGGTATTAATTTTAACCAAAATGGCACAAATTAGTGTTCAAGGTAATTTAGTTTATGCACAAGCAGGTGCTAAGCTGATTGATGCTACTGTTGCTGCTGCAGATGCAGGTTTAACTGGTTTAGAATTTGCAGCTGGTATTCCCGGTAGTGTTGGCGGCGCGGTTTTCATGAACGCCGGTGCCTACGGTGGTGAAATGAAAGACGCCATTCAAAGCGCTACGGTTTTATTACCTAATGGTAAAATTAGTGAATTTGATCAGACTGCTTTACATTTTTCTTATCGGCATAGTCAAATCCAAGACGATAATAGTATTGTTTTAGCGGCGACTTATCGGTTACAGCCCGGTGAGCAAAAAGTGATTAAAGCAAAAATGGCAGCTCTTAATCAACGCCGAGCTGCAAAGCAGCCCCTGGAATATCCATCTTGCGGGAGTGTTTTTAAACGGCCGCATGGCTATTTCACTGGTAAATTAATTCATGAGGCTGGTCTGCAAGGACACACTTGTGGTGATGTTCAAGTTTCCTTAAAACACGCTGGCTTTATGGTTAATTTAGGCCACGGAACGGCGACAGATTATATTCATTTAATTCGGGATGTACAAGCTGTCGTCTTTGATCAATTTGGCGTTGCTTTACAGCCAGAAGTTCGGATTTTAGGTGAAGATTTAATTGATTAATTTGGGGGATTATGGCAAACAATTTCTGTCATAATCCTATTCTTTTTTAACGTATGGTTTTGAATCGTTAAGGCAAGGTGGGATTGCGATGACCTTGATTGAGGCCGTTATTATGTTGGTTGCCGTTGTTTTGTTATCAAACATTGTCAGCCATTACTTAAATTTTTTACCCGTTAGTTTGATTCAAATTGCTGCTGGCTTATTGCTTGCAGTTTTATTTAAAGTGACCATTCCACTTAAAACAGATTGGTTTATGTTATTATTTATTGCGCCATTGTTATTTAATGACGGGCGGCATTTTCCAAAACAAGAGTTGTGGGCATTGCGTGGACCGATCATTATGAACGCGATTGTCCTAGTTTTTGTCACTACCTTTTTAGGTGGTTGGTTCATTCATTTTTTAGTTCCAGATTTACCGTTAGCTGCTAGCATTGCATTAGCAGCAATCATTTCACCTACTGATCCAATCGCAGTGCAATCTATTTCAAAACAGGCTGACCTGCCTAACAGTGTGTTACATTTGGTTAGCGGAGAAAGCTTAATCAATGATGCTAGTGGGCTGATTGGTTTTAAATACGGGATTGCGGCGACTGTAACGGGCTTTTTTTCTTGGCAACAAGCAACAGGGGATTTTTTATACATTTCGATCGTCGGCGCTTTGCTAGGTATGGTCATTATGGCTTTGTTGCAATTATTGCGTACTTTTTTATTGCAGCAAGGAATTAATGATGTGGTGTTACATACAGTTCTACAGATCATTACGCCGTTTGTTGTTTATTTATTAGTGGAAGAGTTATTTCACGCGTCTGGTGTCATCGCGGTTGTCAGCGCCGGGATTGTTTACAATTTTTCTAAACCAGTACTGATGGATTATTTACCGGAATTAAAAATTGTTACTGAGCGGACTTGGGATATCGCAATTTATTTGTTAAATGGCATTGTCTTTTTGATTTTGGGAATTGAATTACCGATTGCGATGAACCAAACGATTCGTAATCCTAGTGATAGCACAACAATTGCGATTTTTGATGTTGTTTTAATTTGGTTAGCCGTATTTTTGATCCGTGTTTTTTGGACGTTGATTAATTTAACCATTAAACATTTAAAAGGTAAGGAAAAACAACAGCGGCCCTATTTTCGAATTGCACTTTTGTCTGGCTTATCCGGTGTGCGGGGTGCGATCACGATGGCTGGTGTCTTGTCGGTTCCGTATGTTTTAGCATCGGGCGCTGCCTTTCCAGAACGGTCATTAATGCTGTTTATTGCGGCTGGCGTCATTATTTTAAGTCTTTTGATGGCTGTAATTTTTATCCCGCTATTAATGCGCCAACACGTTGCGATTGCAACGCGGGGGACGGAGCCAAAAGCAGATGAAGACTTAGACGAGCAACGTGATGTTGCTGCGGCAGACAAACAGCAGTTAACTGAAACACAAGCCCGAATCTATACGATGCGTGTGGCAATTAATCATTTGGAAAGTCAACGGCGACCAGAAAATCAACGGGTAGTTTATGATTTAATCAATGAATACCAAGGCATGATTCATCGGTTACAAGTCGCTTATCGTTCTGAAGAACAATTAGTCCCGTTTTTAAATGAAGAATTAACTCTGCGCCGGGTTGCACTGCAGGGCGAAGGAGATATTTTAGAACAATTGTGGCGTTCTGGTAAAATTCAAGAACGTAGTTACCAAAAATTTCAAAGGAAAATTTTATCTCGGCAAAGATTGGTTGAGACGTTACCCCATAAGTTACAGCGCCCGCATTTTTTTGCCAGGTTGCATCGTTTGGGAACGCGTTTAAGCCATTTACGCTTACATTTAGTTCACGCACAATATAATGGTCCTTACTATAATGAACGACTCTACATTGAAAAGGAAACAGCAAAGGGTGGTATTAAAGCCTTGTCGAAGTATTTAAAGCGTCCAGAAGTTAAGGCTGCCCATTATAATCGGCAAGTGATTTATCAAATTATTGTTGGGTACCGTAACCGGATTGAACAGATTAAGCATTTAAATCGCCAACAAACCGGGCGGCGCTCACCACGTGCAGATTATGACCAACAGATGCGTCAAATTCGTTTTAAAGCGCTGGCTGCGGAACGACGGGGGATTCATACTTTAGTGGATCAGGGCTATATCACTTGGTCGTTGGCTGCAAAATTACGTCAATACGTTAATTACTCAGAAAACGCACTTTTATTGGGAGAAGATGTAGATTAGTTTTGCGCGTGTACGGTGAGCTAGCTAAATCGATTCATTCTGAATGAGAGTTAAAAAACTGAGCAACTCATTATATTGAGTTGCTCAGTTTTGTTGTGTTAACAACAAATTAAGGGCAAAGCTTGGTGTTGGCACAAGTTGATCTGTGTCACTGGCAAGTGGGATCGAATCTAACCAAGGTTAAAATCGAATTAAATAACGACCAGTTGGCTTGTTAGTGGTAAAAGTTGGCAGTGTTGTCGCTAAATCTTGAAAATCTATTTTTGTACAAGCTAATGTAGTCGTCGTGGGCTTGAATGAGGTTGCTAGTTTTTGCCAAACGGCTTGGCGCTGACTAGCAGGGTAGTAAACAGAATCAATACCGATTAATTGTACATGGCGCAGGATAAACGGCAATGTGGTCGTATTAAGTTGATTGCCACCGGTATTGCCAGATAATGCGATGCGCCCACCATAGGCAACTTGTGGTAAGATGGCTGCCAATAAATCACCACCGACAGCATCAATCACACCACCAAACCGCTGTTTTTGCAGTGGTTTGGCTGGAATTGTTTTCAATGCATCCGGTGTAATTACTTGTTCAGCACCTAAATGGGTCAAATAAGGTGTTGCTGCTGCTTGTCGACTCACCGCAGTTAAGTGATGATAACCCAAATGTTTTAAAATAGCTAATGCCCATCCACCAACGCCACCAGTTGCGCCAGTGATTAAAAGTGGTGTCTGCTTAGATAAAGTTTGTGCTAATAACGCTTGTACGGATAAAGCTGCGGTGAAGCCAGCAGTACCGTATTGCATTGCCATTGCGAGACTTAGATTTGTTGGCAGTTTCACTACCCATTTGGCAGGGACGGTGATGTATTCAGCGTAACCACCTGGCCAACTAATTCCCAAATCAAAACCTGTTATCAAAACTTTTTGGCCCAACGGTAAATGGGCTTGATTACTTGCAACAACAACACCAGCAGCATCAATACCTGGAATTTGCGGGTAGTGTCTTAAAACACCACTTTTAGGATTTAGTGCTAAGAAGTCTTTATGATTAATATCAGAATAGGCCACTTTGATGGTAACTTGGTCAGTTTGTAGTTTAGGTTGTTCTTGTGTAATAAAAGTTGGTGTTACTTTTCCAGCGTTTAACTGCAATTCGAGTGCACGGTATTTCATTTTAAAGCCTCCTGGATCGTTGTGTTTATCTCACATTGTAATCCTTTTCATGGTGACAAAACAAGCGGCACAAGGGTTTGAAAATTACTTTGCTTCGTCTATAATTAAAATTACTGTGTTTAGCACAATAAAATAGTTGTGTCATTAAAAGGAGTGTGACGGTATAGTGGCTAATACGATTATTAAATTTAACGGGGTCGAAAAACGTTACGGGGATACCGTTTCTCTAAAGAAAATTGATTTTGAATTGGAGCAAGGTAAATTTTATACGCTGCTTGGCCCATCTGGTTGCGGTAAAACCACAATTCTACGGATTTTAGCAGGCTTTACTGACGCGAGTGCCGGTACTGTCACATTTAAAGGAAAAAGAATTAATGATCTTCCAGCAAATCAACGCAAAATTAATACGGTTTTTCAGGATTATGCATTATTTCCTCATTTAAATGTTTATGATAATGTTGCTTTTGGATTAGTTTTAAAAAAAACAACCAAAACGGTGATCAAACAAAAAGTGTCGGAAGCTTTGCGATTAGTACGTTTGTCTGGTTATGCTGAGCGTGAAATTAATGAATTGTCTGGTGGCCAGCAACAGCGTGTCGCGATTGCGCGGGCCATTGTCAATGAGCCGGAGGTTTTATTGCTGGATGAACCACTGTCTGCATTGGATGCAAAATTAAGAACGGCAATGCAGGTTGAATTGCGGCAGTTACAACAGCGCTTGGGAATTACTTTTTTATTTGTCACGCATGATCAAGGTGAGGCTTTAGCTATGAGCGACGAGATTTTTGTTATGAATAACGGTGAAATTTTGCAACAAGGTAGCCCAGTAGCGATTTATGATGAACCAATTAATCATTTTGTGGCCAATTTTATTGGTGAAAGCAACATTGTTAAAGGCAAAATGGTCGCTGATCATCAGGTTGAGTTTGTTCATCAATGTTTTGAATGCGTTGATGCAGGAATGCGTCCCAATGAGCCAGTTGAAGTGGTCTTACGACCTGAAGATTTAGATTTAACCAGCGTTGATCAAGGCAATTTAGTCGTGACCGTGGATACACAAGTCTTCCGCGGTAGTATTTATGGGATCATGAGTCATGACCATGCTGGTAATCATTGGTTAATTCATTCAGTTCATCAATCTACAGTAGGCCGTCAAGTCGGTATTTATTTTGAGCCAGAAGACATTCACGTGATGCGCTATGGCGAATCTGAGGCTGAATTTGATGCGCGCTTAGAGCAATATGAAGGGGAAGCCGATGAAAAAATATAGTGCTTTTTACGGAGTGCCTTATATTATATGGCTTATTTTATTTGTCATTGCACCGTTAGTGTTAATTGCTTACCAGTCATTTTTTACTATCGGTGGTCAGATGAGTTGGGCTAATTACCAGACTTATTTTCATTCTGGGACTTATTTACGAATGACGTTAAACTCAATCTGGTACGCCTTTGTGATTACTTTACTCACACTAGTGATCAGTTATCCCACTGCTTATATATTAAATCAAACGCGGCATAAACAGTTATGGCTGTTACTTATCATTTTACCAACGTGGATTAATTTACTCTTAAAAGCCTATGCATTTATTGGTATCTTTAGTCAAAATGGCGCGATCAACCATTTTTTGCGTTTTATTGGTATTGGTCCACAACAGTTATTGTTTACTAATACTAGTTTTGTGTTGGTGGCAGCATATATTGAAATCCCTTTTATGATTTTGCCAATTTTTAATGCTATTGCTGAACTTAATCCATCGCTAATTAATGCTAGTCGTGATCTAGGGGCGACTAATTGGCAAACGTTTAGTAAAGTAATTTTCCCCTTAACGTTAAATGGTGTTAAGACGGGGATTCAGACTGTGTTTATTCCTTCATTATCACTTTTCATGCTAACGCGGTTAATTGGAGGAAATAAGGTAATTACTTTAGGTACGGCCATTGAGCAGCATTTTTTAGTTACCCAAAACTGGGGTATGGGGTCAACCATTGGTGTAGTGCTGATTTTAGCAATGGTTCTAATTATGTTTGTTACCGGTGAGCGGCGTAAGCGGGGAGGCGATAAGTAATGAAAATGCATGGCTGGCATTGGCGGCATTTATATTTAATTTTTGTTTTTGCGTTACTTTATGCACCCATTTTTTATTTGTTATTTTACTCCTTTAACCAGGGAACTACCATGACCCATTTCATCGGTTTTTCTTGGCGACATTATGCGGAATTATTTGCGGATACACGGATGATCCAAATTGTTTTAGATACGTTGCTGATTGCATTATTGGCATCTTTATTAGCGACAATTATTGGCACTTTGGGAGCACTCGTGATTTATCAAGTTAAGCGAATTTGGCTCAAAAATTCACTTTTATCATTGAACAATATCTTAATGGTATCGCCGGATGTCATTATTGGGGCGAGTTTCCTAATTTTCTTTACCTTTTTTGGATTTAAATTAGGGTTCAATTCAGTTTTACTCAGTCACATTGCATTTTCAATTCCAATTGTTGTATTAATGATTTTGCCGCGGTTAAACGAAATGCGGCAATCATTGGTGGATGCTGCAATGGATCTAGGAGCAACAAATTGGCAAGTACTGTCCCGAGTGGTTTTTCCGTTTATTTCTCCCGGTATTTTAGCTGGCTATTTTATGGCGTTTACCTATTCGTTAGACGATTTTGCCGTAACATTTTTTGTAACTGGTAATGGATTCGAAACGTTGTCAGTAGAGATTTATGCGCGCGCACGGCAGGGAATTAGTTTAGAAGTAAATGCGTTATCTACCTTAATGTTTCTTTTTGCCTTAATTTTAATTGCTGGCTATTATTTATTGACGCGCTATACAACGACCAAACGCAGGCAAAGGCGGTACCAGTTGGAGGCGAAAATAAAACCATGAAACGACTGATAAGTTTTGCGCTAGCTATTTTAGCAGTTTGTGCATTATTAGTACTTGGCAGTAGCCAATTACGGGCTGCTAATGGGGTGAAAGCTGACCACAAATTGACATTGTACAACTGGGGCGATTATATTGACCCCGCATTATTAAAAAAGTTTCAAAAAGAAACTGGCTATCAAGTTCAAATTGAAACTTTTGATAGTAATGAAGCTATGTTTACTAAAATTAAGCAAGGTGGAACTAATTATGATTTAGCAGTGCCATCTGATTACATGATTCAAAAAATGCGGCGTGCTCACTTATTAAAACCAATTGATCACAAGCGCCTTCAAGGTCTGCAACAATTGAATCCTCGCTTTTTAAACCAAAGCTTTGATCGTGGGAATCACTATTCATTGCCTTATTTTTGGGGAACTTTAGGCATTGTATATAATGATCAAATGATCGCTTCCCAGGCAATTCAGCATTGGCAGGATTTATGGTCGCCTAAATTACGTAATCAACTGATGCTGGTGGATAGTGCCCGTGACATCATGGGAATGGCGTTAATCACTCAGGGTAAATCAGTCAATACGACTAACCAAGCAGATTTAGAACAGGCAAAGAAAAAGTTGCAGCGGTTAATGCCCAATGTTAAAGCAATTGTCGCTGATGAAATCAAAATGTACATGGCACAAAATGAGGCGGCCGCGGCGGTCACTTGGTCTGGTGAGGCAGCTGAGATGATGGCCAATAATAAACATTTACACTATGTTGTGCCTAGTGAGGGAAGCAATTTATGGTTTGATAATTTTGTGATTCCTAAAACGGCTAAACATTATCAAGCCATTTATGCGTTTTTAAATTTCATGTTAAAGCCAGAAAATGCAGCGCAAAATGCGGCTTACGTCGGTTATGCCACACCTAATCAAGGTGCACAACACTTATTACCAGCGTCAATTAGCAATGATCATCAATTTTATCCCAATGATAAAGTGCTAGCCCGCCTGCAAGTTTATGCTGATTTAGGTCAGAAAATGATTGGTGTTTACAATGATAAATTTCTGGAATTTAAGATGTATCCACGTTAAACTAAGTTTATTGTAATAAAAAGCATGTATGCCTATAGCAGGCTATCCGCGATGCGAATGGCCTGCTATTTTGCACCGCATTGCTTGTAATTGCTTGGTTTTATTTTTAAAATAAATTGGTCTAGTACTGTTGTCGTTTTTTGGAGGGTTATGGTAATGGTTCAAGTAGCGGTGTTAATTCCGGCGCTGAATCCGGATCAACAATTAGTTCAGTTGATTCGGAAATTACAGCAAGTGCAAAGTGATTTGTTGGCCTTTGTTGTGGTGGATGATGGCAGTGATAACTCTCACCAACCTATTTTTCACAAATTGGCCCAGTTCCATGAGCCTAAACTACATATTTTACATCACGTGCAAAATCAAGGGAAAGGGGCCGCTTTAAAAACGGGCCTGAATTATTGTCTTCAACATTTTCCGCAAATACGCGGTATTGCCACTATGGATAGTGATGGTCAACATACAGTGACAGCATTGCAAAGCTGTTTGCAGCAGTTTCAAAAAAATCCCCAACATTTAGTCATTGGTACCCGCCAATTCAACCAAAAAATTCCATTTCGCAGCCGTTTTGGCAATTTATTAACCAGTGGTTTAGTGCGCACTTTTACGCACCAAAATATTTCGGATACACAGACTGGCTTGCGTGTCATTCCTGTAGCTTACGCGCAACAATTGGTTCACTTTCCCGGGAACCATTATGAATTTGAATTTGATATGTTATTAAAAGCAAAAGCAGCCGGTGTAACGGTGACAGAAACACCCATTCCAACAATTTATTTAAATGGCAACCGTGCTTCGCATTTTCGCGTGGTTCGCGACTCGCTTGCAATCTATTCGCGCTTCCTAAAATTTTCTGCCAGTAGTTTAATTTCATTTTTTATTGACATTGGCTTATTTAGTTTAATTATGATGCTAGTTGAAGTGCATTCGTTGCGTAATATTTTAGTAGCAACTATCATTGCTCGGTCGTTGTCAGCAGTAGTTAATTATTTGATTAACCATCATTTGGTTTTTGGTCATGCAGGGCAACGGACATTGTTAAAATATGGGTGCTTATTGGTCGTTCAAATGCTTGCTTCAGGTTATTTTACTAGTGTTGTAACAGGCATTTTACCCGATAGTGCCGGTAGTTTAACGCCGACAATTGCTAAAATTATAGTTGATTTGACGTTATTTATCTTAAGCTACTGGGTTCAACGTGATGTTATTTTTAAAGAGGGACGACATGTCGATAACTAAAAAGTTTATTTATCTTTTAGCCGTAGCTTTATCGGTTATTTATCTAATTTGGCGCTTAGGATTTACCATTCCTTGGCACGCCCCATTATTTACGTTAATTTTTGCTTTGCTATTAGTCGGCAGTGAAGTCATGTCAAATTTAACCGCTTTCATTTTGATCTTTTTTCGGATGCTAGCCGTTAAAAATCAAGCTAAATTAAAAATTCCTGATTATGATTTCAGTCAACCTTTACCCGCAGTTGATATTATCATTGTGACCCATAATGAAGATGTCGAATTATTGCGCAAAACCGTCAATGCGGCTACTTTTATCGATTATCCAAATAAAAGTAAACTCAATATTGTTATCTCTGATGACAGCAATCGCGCTGAGGTAAAAGCTTTAGCAGCTGAGTATCATGTTCAATATGTTGGTATGACGCATAATCAGAATGCTAAAGCAGGTAACCTTAACCATACATTGACTTTTTTACATGCGCCATTATTTGCAGTTTTTGATACGGATATGATTCCTTTTTCGGGTTTTTTAAACGATACTGTCCCGCTTTTTATGCAAAATTTCAAACAATTAGCCGCTGGTGAGCAGTCAGTACAACCATTAGGCTTTGTGCAGACGCCGCAAAGTTTTTACAATGCTGATATTTTTCAATTTAATTTATTTTCAGAAAAAATTGTTCCCAACGAACAAGATTTCTTCTCACGAGATGTTAATGTTTTGAACGGACGTAATAATACCGCTTTGTTCACTGGTTCTAACGCCTTATTTTTGCGCAAAATTGTGGATCAAGTTGGTGGCTTTCCAACCGATACTTTAACGGAAGATTTTGAATTGGGGACCAGAATTAATATGGCTGGTTATATGAGTTTAGCAACCACTAAACCACAGTCAAGTGGCATTACACCAATTGATTTAAAAGGTGTCATTAAACAGCGAGTGCGTTGGGCACGGGGTGTTATTCAAAGTTGCCGTAATTTACACATCTTTTTTAACCGGCAACTGTCATGGTCTAATCGGCTAATTTTAATCAATACTTATTTATATTGGTGGTCCTTTTCCCGGCGAATTATTTATATTATTGCGCCCATTTTGTATGCACTGTTTAAAATTCAAGTCGTGATGGCCAATTTTTGGATTTTAATGATTGTTTGGGCACCAGGCTATTTTTTATTGCATTATGTTTTAAAAGATTCCTCGGGCTCGATTCGCAGTGAACGCTGGGGTGAAATCCAAGAAACATTTTTTGCGCCGTATTTGTTTTTGCCAGTTATTTTAGAAACGTTAGGAATCAAGGCTAAAAAATTCAAAGTAACTGAAAAGAATGTTAATTTCTCCCTTTTGGATAAATTGTACAGTTTGCCCTACCTTTTATTGTGGCTACTGACTTTGATAGCCATCATTCATTTTAATTATGGTAAATTTGGTTCCGAAATTTTAGTGGGTAGTGTGATTACATTTTGGTTGCTAATGCATTTTGTTAATTTAAGCTTTTGCTTATTTATTGCCATGGGGAGTCCAGTTTACCGTAAAAGTGAGCGATTTTTGCGGTTAGTAGCGGGAGATGTTTGGGCTGAAAACCGTTGGCTGCCATTACGCACCCATGATATTTCTGAGGGTGGACTATCGTTTTCATTGATTTTGCCAGCAGACAAAAAGATTGCAAAACAGTTGCAACGTGGGACTACGGTAAAATTACGATTACAGACTAAATTTCGTTTTGTCACTTTAAAAGGCAAAATCATGCGTTTAAGTGGCAGGCAAGCTGAGCAAGTTTATAGTGTACAACTTTTAGAACCCAGTGATGTTAATCGTAATTATTATTTAGAGTTAATCTATAATGGCTTTAATAAAACACTGCCGTTGAATCAAGATGCGTGGATTACACCATTTGATGAACTTTACACTAACTTAATGGTTCGGGTTAAGAAATTTGAACGGCAAATTAGCCGATTAACGCGGGATTAAAGCAATTTAACAGTGATGTTTATTAAAGTGACGGAGGCTTTGGTATGGCGATAGTAGGGCTGGTGATTTTTGCCTTATCTCTAATTGGTTATAGTGGTACTTTGCGCTACTTAGGAATTAATGCCTATTTAGCGTGGATTACAGCAATTTTATTGCAAATTTTAACCTTGTATGTATTTGCAATGTTAAATTTATTGCGCTGGGGTATTTGGTTTGTTGTTGGTTTGGGTTTGATTCTGTATGGCAGTCGCTTAATGCTAATTTCTCGTGGTAAAGCGCGTTTGAAGTTTGAAGGCTTACATTTATTTGATGTGTGGTTGGCTGGTTTAGGCCTTGCCATGATAATTGTCTTGTACCAAAGTCCGTTAGTTCATTATGATAATTTTTCTCATTGGGCGCTAATTGTTAAGTTTTTAAACTTTACTGGGCATTTACCAGGTGCAACGGATACGATTATTTCATTTTCTTCTTACCCGCCTGCAACAGCGCTATTTATCAATCAATTTGTTAGTTTAGTTGGTTTTAGTGATGGCACTATGTTAGTTGCCCAGTTTATTTTAATCTGGGCGGCGTCTTACAGTATTTTTGCAGTGCTACGGGACCGTACACGTGGTTTAATGTCTTTAGTACTGTGTTTTACCATCACAATTTCTTATGTTTTTAACATTGCGATTCGTTTAAATAATTTGTTAGTTGATTATGTGTTGCCGATTTTAACGGTTGCTGCTTTAGTGGGAATTTTTGTGTACCGTAAAAAACCGTTATTGCTTTGGTTACATACGGTGCTATTCAGCGCTGTATTATTATTGGTAAAAAATTCGGCAGCTTTTTTCGTAGCTGTTATTGCCATTTATTTTTTGTTTATTTTGTGTAAATACACCCGTGGTCATTGGGTACGTCGGAGTTGGCGCGTACTTTACCGTTTCACTAGTGCTTTAGCGATCAGTGTCGGACCATTCATTTGGTGGCAGCATCATGTTCATCAAACTTTTACAGTATCAAAACATGAAATTAGTACACAGGCTTATAGTCACCGGCTGGCAACAGAAGGGATCGGCAAAGCACTTAAAATTGGGCATAAAATGGTGTTGCAGTTGCTCAATCCAAATTCGCTTTCGGTGCAGGGAATCATTCTTATCAATTTAACTTTAATTATTGCTGCAATATTAATTCGTCATGGTTTCCACACTAAAAATCATTTATTGCGTCATTTACTATTATTGGACGTCATGATGTTACTATATTTTGGCAGTTTATACGGCATGTATGTCTTATCAATGCCTTATAAAGAAGCAATTGTTTTGGATGGTTATGAACGTTATATGTCCAGTGTTGTGATTTTATGTCTGTTTATCGGTGCGATGATGTTAGTTCGTAGCATGGATTTTGCATTATATGAGCAACAATTTGCTAGACGTGATTTACGTACATTCCATTCAATTTTCACTAAAAAGTTTTATCAAATTGCAACGTTTATTTTGCTGATCTTTTCAATTATTATGATGCTTTCAGAGATTAATGGAACTAATTTTTCAAATCACTATAACCGTAATACCATTCCGTTGCAATTAAAGCGGATTGCCCAACCTTGGCGACATTACAATCAAACCAAAATTTTAGTGGTGGATCCCCATATTGGGGATGTAGCAGATTATTATGCAGGCTTTGTTTCTAAATATTATTTTTTTAGTGATAAAGCGACTGCACAAGAAAATTTCCATGAGTCACCACGTCAATTTCGTAGACAAATTCAACGCTATCAGTATGTTGCAATTCCAGAGTACCACCATACTTTTACAGTCATGATGCGACATGCTTACCGGCAAAAAGGCGTTCGAATTGGCTTTTTTAAAGTGACTAAACATGGTTTGCAGCGAATAAAACCCACTGAAACACAATTTAATGCTAATGTTCAGCAATAAAAAATACCTGTCAGCGCCTAATTTGGTAGAAGCGGATGACAGGTATTTTTAATCCGAATGATTTTTAGCTCACTGTTGTGTGTGTTTCGTCAGCGTTTTGGCATTGGGCGTCGTTTGTTTAAACAATTGCAAGCAAACATAAATGACTAACTGAATTAATGTCATCAGAAAAACAAAAATCAGCATTCTTGGATGCCACATCGCTAATAACGGTTGGATGAACTGAGTGGGTTTGAGTAGTAAATAAATGGAATGTAATCTTAAAAAACGTCCGATAAAAATACCAACGGAGGTTAAAAAGGTTAGCAAGATCACAAAAATACTTTTAGTAATGGCTGTTTCTGACAATTGCAAGCGGACAATGACTGCTTGAATAGTATGTTCCATACTCCAAAAACCCAGTACTGTACAACTTAATGCTGCGACGATCAAGTTAGTATAAGCTAACCACATGTGCAGGTTAAAGCGGATCAGGCCAGTGGTTGGATCATAAGGATGTAACATGGATAAATGAAATAGATCGGTTAATAAATAAGGCGCATTTGGATAAAATAATAGCCATAAAATTACTAACAACCAGAAAATAATTGCCGGCGGCTGCTTTTGATCATAATGAAAGGCAATTTCAATGGGAATGTAGCCTAAAAATGTATTCAGTAGAATAAAGCGAAACGGCGCCAATGCAAAAAAGTGCAAGTAAATAAAAAAGCCTAAAAATGCGCCGCGTACTAACCAGCGGTAACGTGGTGCCATGATGGTCATCTCCTGACGATGGATAATTTAAATTGAAGGTGGGTCTGCTTTCCATTATAAAACAAATTGACAGTAATTATCGTTAAGATATTGGTAACTTTCCTAAAGCTAGCTTAAGAATGTCACAGCATATAATTGCTGTTCGTGCTATAATAATACGCGAGTTTACAAAAATGGAGGTAGCTGCATGTCTTTTAACTGGAGTGACTTGCTAACCTGGGGCAATTTTATCAACGTACTAGATATTCTAGTAGTTTGGTACTTTGTCTATAAACTGATTATGTTAGTGCGCGGCACTAAAGCTGTCCAATTACTTAAGGGCATTGTGGTCATTGTATTAGTTAAACTGATCAGTTGGGGTATCGGTTTGCGCACAGTGTCTTACATTATGGACCAAGTGATCAATTGGGGTGTCATCGCGATTGTGATCATTTTTCAACCCGAAATTCGGCGCGGCTTAGAACATTTAGGCCGAGGTTCTTTATTCATGCGTGGTCGTAATCAAAATGAGCAAGAAAACCAAATGGTAGCTGCACTGGATAAAGCCATTCAGTACATGTCAAAGCGGCGGATTGGCGCGTTAATCACCATCCAAATGAATACCGGTTTAGAAGATTATATCGAAACGGGAATTGATTTGAATGCGGATGTGACCGGAGAGCTGTTGATTAATATCTTCATCCCCAACACCCCGTTGCATGACGGGGCTGTGATCATTCAAAATGGCAAAATTGCTGTCGCTGCTGCTTATTTGCCGCTTTCGGAGAGTAATTTAATTCCTAAAGAATATGGCACCCGGCACCGGGCTGCAGTGGGGATTAGTGAGGTGACTGATGCGCTCACTATTGTTGTTTCTGAAGAAACCGGCGGTGTAATGATTACCCGTAACAGTGAAATGCTGCAGGAACTTAGCCAAGAAGATTATTTAAAATACTTACGCCGAGCGTTGGTTCAGCCTGAGGAACCACAGCGTAATGCTTTTCAAGAATTTATTGATGGCATTGTTAAAGGAGGGACCCGTAAATGATCAACTTTAACAAGTTTTTCAATAGTCCTTGGGTTTACCGTATTTTAGCGCTAATTTTTGCAGGGATGTTGTTTACATATGTGAACATTGACCAGATCAATTCGACTAGTCAAGCGACTAATAGTAGCACTACCATGTTGGCTAATAAAAGTCGAACGTTAAAAATACCACTGCAAATCAATGCGGATACGGATAAATATTTTATCACCGGCTATCCTGAAAAGGTTAAAGTCAACATTGAAGGCCCAAGTGCTTTGGTAACAGCAACGGCGAACACGCAAAATTTCAAAGTGATTGCTGATTTGGAAAAATTAGGCGTTGGCAAACATGTTGTACGTTTACGGCAGTCTGGTTTGAATAAGGAGCTAGGTTATCGGATCATCCCGAGTAAGATTAAGGTAGATATTCAGGTTAAAGCGGTGAAACGTTTCCCAATTCAAGTGAAGTTTAACAAAGCTAATTTAGCACAGGGATATACTAGTGGAGAACCGCGATTAAGCCAAGCAACGACGGTTGTTTCTGGTTCTAAAGCAGAAGTGAACGCGATTCAACAAGTTGTTGCTAATGTAAACACAGAAAATAATATTACCAGTGACATTAGTCAGGCAACTTTATTACAACCACTAGATCAACGTGGTAATACGGTCAACGCATTATTGGATCCGAAAACGGTTAAAGTCACCATTCCGGTTAGTCGACCGTCGAAGAAAGTACCGCTTAACTTGAAGCAAACAGGAAATGGTGCTTCTGGCAAATCTTATCAGCTGTCAAGCAACGTTAAAAATGTAACGTTGACGGGCTCGCAATCAGATTTAGATAAAGTATCGCAACTTTCTTTAAATGTTTCAGTATCTGACATTAAACATAGCACCACTAAGACAATTGATGTCCCAACACCGGACGGCGTGCAAGCTAGTCCGAATACTGTCAAAGTGTCCATTACGGTGAACAATTCAGATAATGGTACGCAGCAAACGGCAGAATCTAGTAGTGAAAGTAACAGCGCGACTTCCAGTAGCGAATCTGAGAATTCTGAATCGAGTGTAGCTAGTTCCAGTAGTACTAATTCAGACGAAAGTTCAGCGGGTTCGTCAAGTCAGCGTTAATTGCTAATATGAAATGAGGAATTTAATCATGAATAAATATTTTGGAACAGATGGCGTTCGCGGTGTGGCAAATCAGGAATTAACACCAGAACTTGCTTTTCGCGTCGGACGGACCGGCGGTTATGTTTTGGCAAAATACCAAGAAGATAAAGATAAAAAACCATTGGTTTTAGTTTCGCGCGACACACGAATTTCGGGACAATTATTGCAACAATCATTAATTTCTGGCCTGCTTTCCGTGGGAATTGAAGTTTTGAATTTAGGAATTATTTCAACGCCAGCGGTGGCTTATCTAACTCGAATCCAAGGTGCAGCTGCTGGTGTTCAGATCACAGCTTCACATAATCCGGCTGAATACAATGGTATTAAGTTTTTCGGACCAGATGGCTTTAAACTATTGGATCAACAAGAAGCTGAAATTGAGCAATTATTAGATGCTGATGAGGATAAGTTACCTCGTCCAGCAACGGATGGTTTGGGCACTTTAGCAGATTATCCAGAAGGTATGCTGAAGTATACGCAATTTTTAAAACAAACTTTACCTGATGATTTGTCTGGCATCAATGTGGTAGTAGATGCGGCAAATGGGGCAACTTCTAGCATTGTGACGCGTTTGTTTGCTGATTTGGATACTGATTTTTCGACAATTGCCACTAAGCCAAACGGTATCAATATCAATGATCACGTTGGTTCAACACATCCTGAGAAATTAGCTCAGACAGTAGTTGATAAACAAGCACAAGTTGGTTTAGCTTTTGATGGTGATGGTGACCGGTGTATTGCAGTTGATGAAAATGGTCAAGTCGTCGATGGCGATAAAATTATGTTTATTCTTGGTCAGTACTTCTCAGATCGCGGTCGGTTGAAGCAGGATACGGTAGTGACTACCGTTATGAGTAATCTAGGTCTGTATAAAGCATTAGCAGCTGCTAACTTAAATTCAAAACAGACTAAAGTTGGTGACCGTTACGTCGTAGAAGAAATGCGTGAGCAAGGCTATAATTTAGGCGGCGAGCAGTCCGGCCACATTATTTTATTTGATTACAATACTACTGGTGATGGCTTATTAACCGGGATCCAGTTACTTAACGTAATGAAAAAAACCGGGAAAAAATTATCTGAATTGGCGGCACCAGTGTCGACTTATCCGCAACGGTTGGTGAACATTAAAGTAGCAGATAAAAAACAAGCTTTAGCTGATCCAGAAATTAAAACGGTGATCGATACGGTTGAAAAAGAAATGAATGGTGAGGGCCGTGTCTTAGTTCGCCCTAGTGGTACGGAACCACTATTACGTGTGATGGCAGAAGCTGCAACTCAAGAAAAAGTGGATCAATATGTTGAACGGATTGCCGCAGTTGTTCGTGAGCGTGTGGGGATCTAAGTGCTGTTTTGATCAGTTTAGTATGTAATTTAGTCACGAAAATATAATTTTAAGGGTCAGTAAGCAATTGAGCAGTGGTGCATTTGGTACCGCTGTTTTTTTGTCGCAGTAACTTTGTTGTAACTGTTAGTGAGACAGCACAAGTTAACCTGATTGTTACAATACCAATTTGAATAAAATAATTCGTTAATAATTGACAAGCGCTAATTAGTGGGCTATATTAGTTTCTGTTTCCAGAAAAGCAATGAAAAAGGAGGACTATACCAATTATTAAATCGGAATAGCGCCAGGACCATTTTGATTGGTTGACGAGGATAGAGTTTATCGATTGTCGGCGGGTGACTCTAGGGTCTGCACTCTACAGATCTCATGTTAAAAACAAGTGTAAGCTTGCAACAAAGCAGGGATCAAGCAGTGGAAACGAACTGTTAAACTAGTAGAGAAGAGGATGCACAATGTGTGGAATTGTTGGCATAATTGGAAAAGATAATAGTCGGGACGTTTTATTGAATGGTTTAAAAAAATTAGAGTACCGCGGCTATGATTCCGCTGGAATTTATGTGAATGACCAAAACGGTCATGATAGTTTAGTTAAAACACAAGGTAGAATTGCTGACCTTGAAGCAAAATTAACACCAGCGGTGCAGGGTGAGATGGGAATTGGTCATACCCGGTGGGCAACACATGGGGAGCCCAGTGATATTAACGCACACCCGCATGTTTCAGCAGATGGCCGTTTCTATTTAGTTCACAATGGTGTCATTAATAACTATGCACAATTACGTGACCAATACTTACAAGGTGTTCAGTTAGTGAGTCAAACGGACACAGAAGTCGTGGTCCAACTAATTGCGTACTTTGCAAAAACAGATCAGCTTTCAGGTCGTGAAGCCTTTCGGAAAACTTTGACGTTGCTGGATGGCTCGTACGCCTTTTTGTTGGTTGACCGGACAGAACCAGATAAATTGTTTGTCGCTAAAAATAAAAGTCCTTTGCTAGTGGGTGTTGGTGATGGGTTTAACGTAGTTTGCTCAGATGCAATGGCAATGCTCGATCAAACCAAGGATTTTATTGAATTGCATGATGGGGAAATGGTTACCATAACGCAAGATAAAATTAATATTGAAACTATTGCTGGAAAAGCTGTCCAGCGAGCACCTTATCACGTTGACATGTCAGTTAGCGATACCGAAAAAGGGCCATATCCCTTTTACATGTTAAAAGAAATCAATGAACAACCGACAGTAATGCGCCGCCTAGCACAAACTTATTTGGACGAAAAAGGTCAACCACAAATTGCGCCTGAACTTTTAGCGGCACTTAAACAAGCAGACCGACTTTATATTTTGGCCGCAGGAACAAGTTATCATGCTGGACTAGTCGCTAAATCAATGTTTGAAAAATTAGCACAGTTACCAACAGAAGTCAGCTTAGCCAGTGAGTTTGGTTATAATACGCCTTTGTTAGCTAAAAAGCCTTTCTTCTTATTTCTTTCGCAAAGTGGCGAAACTGCAGATAGTCGGCAAGTATTAGTTAAGGTTAAGCAGTGGGGTTATCCTAGTTTAACGATGACTAACGTGCCTGGTTCTACATTATCGCGAGAAGCGACTTATACTTTATTGTTAAAAGCAGGGCCAGAAATTGCGGTTGCTTCAACTAAGGCTTATACTGCTCAAATCGCACTACAAGCGATTTTAGCTAAAGCCTTAGGTGAGACACGACAACTTGTGACAGCACAAAAATTTGATATTCGTAAGCAACTGGGTTTAGTGGCAAACGGGATGCAGACATTGATTGATGAACACCACCGTTTTGATCAGTTAGCCAAAACTTATTTAGGAACGACTAGTAATGCTTTTTACATTGGTCGTGGCTACGATTATCCTGTCTCTTTAGAAGCAGCTTTAAAACTGAAGGAAATTTCTTACGTCCAAGCTGAAGGCTTTGCAGGTGCGGAATTAAAACATGGGACAATTTCATTAATTGAAAAGGGGACACCAGTTATTGCAATCATAACTGATAAACGAGTTGCTAGTCACACACGAAGTAATGTTCAAGAAGTACGGGCCCGGGGTGCTCATGTGTTGACAATTGCGATGCACGCAGTTGCACAACAATCAGATCAAGTTGTTTTGGCTGATGTTAATCCGTTGTTGTCAGCCTTACTCAGCGTTGTTCCTGCTCAATTATTAGCTTATTACACTAGTTTAAATCGGGGCTATGACGTTGATAAACCGCGTAATTTGGCTAAAGCAGTAACGGTTGAATAATGTGTAAACATGAATCATGAATTGAAAAGGCTGAGCAGTTCATTTGGACTGTTCGGCCTTTATTGCTTGTGGTAAAAATGATTGAAGGCTGGTACAGGCTTTATTTTTGCGTTATTCTATTTTTATTAGGAGATGATGACATCAAGCAACAGAAGCATGCAAATTGGTGGTTACTGTTAGCGGCTGGTGTGATGCTTTTATTATTTATTAGTTCAGCCCAAACTTATCAACAACAGACTGCAGTGCCATTTTTACAACGCTGGCTACAACATCAACCTTTTAAGACGCAACTAGCAACAATTCATTTTACTTATGCAGGGCAGCCGATCAGCGTTAGTCATAGTGGCTATTTTAAATTTATTGAATTTTTTATCCGTAAAGCAGCACATTTTGGTAGCTACTTTTTAATTGGGCTAGGCGGTTATATGGGTTATCAGCAGCGCATTCAACAAACTGAATTAACGATGGTTGTTGTCTGGTTAGCAGCGACTGGCTATGCAGCTTTAGATGAATTTCACCAAAGTTTGACGGGTGGCCGTACACCTCTTTTCCAAGATGTTATTTTGGATGCAAGTGGTGCGCTGTTGGCAATTTTGCTAGCCTGGATAATCACACAACTTCGACAGTATCATGGTAAAAAAGCGGCTTAAAGCCTTGATTGACGCGCCAGCTTCTGCTAATATAAATTAGGTGTCTTTTTAGTTGGGCACACTATTTTGATGGTAAAGGAAAGAGGGACATAACATGTCAGGACATTCAAAATGGCATAACATCCAAGGCCGCAAAAACGCCCAAGATGCTAAGCGCGGAAAAATATTCCAAAAGATCTCACGCGAGTTATACATGGCTGTAAAAGCTGGGGGCCCTGATCCTTCATCTAACCCCCAACTACGTTTGATCATGGATAAAGCACGTGCCGCAAACATGCCAAAAACAAACGTTAAACGAGCAGTGGATAAAGGCTCTGGTTCTGATGCAACAAATTATGAAGAAGTCACTTATGAAGGTTATGGACCTGGCGGTGTAGCTGTCTTAGTTCATGCGTTAACCGACAATAAAAATCGAACCTCTTCTAGCGTTCGGGTTGCATTTACCCGTAATGGTGGTTCAATGGGTTCAGCGGGTTCGGTTTCTTACATGTTTGATCGTCGTGGCTACATTGTCATCGAACGTAAAGATTTAGACGTTGATGAAGATCAAATGCTAGAAGATGCATTAGAAGCTGGTGCAGACGATATGCAAACCAGTGATGATGCTTTTGAAATTTACACTGACCCTAAACAATTAGCGGCCGTTCGCGATGCATTGGAAGCAAAAGACTATAAGCTAGCAACGGCTGAGCTGACCATGATTCCAGAAACTACTGTTCCAGTTCCAGCAGATAAAGTGGAACAATTTGAGCGGATGATTGATCGCCTTGAAGATGATGATGATGTTTCGGAAGTTTATTATGCTGGCGAATTACCAGAAAATACAGAAGCTTAATGACTTTAAAATGACATTGCGCGGTTGAATCAAGCGGGTGTTAGCAGATTTTTAAAAGACTGAGTAAATCACATTAGTGATTTACTCAGTCTTTTTTGTTTATTATTCAGAAACTAAACACTTCGCTGGTGTATTTTAAATAAATCACTGCTATGACTTTTACGTATATTAAAAATAGAACTAACAAGGAGGCGAGCGATTTGTCGGTGACAAAGGTTGTAACCCAACTATTAGAACAATGCATTGCACAGCAAGCTAGTGATCTATATTTTTTGCCGTATTATCAGACTTACCGCTTATATTTACGCACATCAGCTGGGATGACTTTTTTTCAGACAATTACTGCTGATTGTGCAAAAGCTTGGCTCAACCATCTTAAATTTACGGCTAAAATGGCATTAAGCGAAACGCGTCGCCCACAATTAGGGGCGCGGCGTATCGTTATTGGCAAACAGACTATCTTTTTGCGGCTGTCGACAGTAGGTTCTTTTCAAAATCAAGAATCATTGGTCATTCGTTTTATTTATCCTAATACAACAGCAGTCCAGTATTTAATGCCCGATCAATTGACGCAACTGATACAAATTTGTCAGCGTCGTGGTTTGGTGGTGTTAGCAGGGCCTACTGGTTCAGGAAAAACCACAACATTGTACCAATTAGCAACAAAACTAGGCCAAAATAAGATGGTGATGGCCATTGAAGATCCAATTGAGATATTTAAAGCAGAATTTTTACAATTACAAGTAAATGAAGCAGCTGGCATGACTTATTCAGCATTGTTAAAGGTCGCGTTGCGTCACCGGCCGGATATTATGATTATTGGTGAAATTCGTGATGCTCAGACGGCTGAAGCAGCTGTTAATGCTGCGTTAAGTGGCCATCTGGTGCTGAGTACGGTTCATGCGCGCACTGCACGTAAAGTCAGTACGCGTTTAGTAGAATTAGGAGTCGATACTGCAACGCTAACGCATTGCTTAACTGCAGTTGCTTATCAGCGGCTGTTACCGACAACAAACGGTCCAGCGGCATTACTTGATATTTATGAGCCAGAAGCAGGAGGTAAAACGAATGAAAAAAACTGGCAACAATCTTTGGCTGATGCCGCTAAATTGGGTCAAATCGACGCAACAACGCGGCAAGCTTTTTGGCACGGCTAAGCAACAACAATTAACTTTCCAAGCAGATTTTTTTAGTTTGTTAGCGGATCTATTGTTAGCTGGTTTTTCAATTTCGCAGAGTATTCAATTTATGCAAGTGTTGTTACCGCAATACGCCGATCATTTAATTAAATTGAATCAAACATTAGCAGCTGGTGCCAGCTTGGCGACTGGTTTTGAACGCATAGGTGTGAAGCAGGATATCGTAAACCAAATTAAAATCACGCAAGAACATGGTGATCTAACAGATTCTTTAACACAAATTGGACGCTTATTAGCTGAAAAGATGGCACAACAGCAGCGTTTAAAACAGTTATTACGTTATCCATTAGTACTTTTGGGATTAATTTTGGGGTTACTAATCACATTGCGCTATGTGATTGGGCCTGAGCTGCGGCAATGGCAATTAAATCTGGACCGGGAAGTAATTGTCTATTGGCTGTTATTTGTTGCTGTCATTTTAGTTTTAGTGATCATGATGCTCAGCCGTTTTGTCCAAATTTCATTAAAACGTGATCCGTTAAAAAAAGCACAGGCACGTAGTCAACTACCTTTTGTTGGCGGCGTTTACAGCGCCTATTACCATTATTATCTTTTATTTAATTTGGCAATTTTATTAAAAGGCGGCTTGGATTTGAAAGCAATTTGTCGTCTGCTTAGCGAAATGGCACCAAATAGCCTTTTGTATTGTTTAGGGCGGCAAATTGAGCCGCAATTAGAAGCAGGAGTATCACTAGCACAAATTATTGAACAGCAGCCTTTATTGCCAAAACAGTTAACACTTTTTATTCGTAAAGGCCGTTCTTTGGAGCACTTAAGTGATGAATTATTGATGGCAGCCCGGATGACCTATCAAAAAATGTTAGCTGCTTTGGCAAAGCTAGCGACTTACATCCAGCCGGTTTTGTTTGGTTTAATTGCATTGCTAATTATTGGTGTTTACTTAAGTTTGCTGTTACCGATGTACCACATGATGGAGGGGTTATATTAATGTTAAAAAAACAGCTAGTAACAAAAAATGCTTTTACCTTAATTGAAATGGTGGTTGTTTTGTTTATCATTACACTACTGATTTTAATTATTTTACCAAATGTGGGAGCACAGCGTAAGAAAGCACAATCTACTGGTGATGAAGCGTTTGTCAGCACCGTAGAGACACAGCGGGAGCTTTATCAAAATGCGCATGGCGGAGGGACGCCAACATTAAATCAGCTTAAATCTGAGGGCTATTTAACCCAAAGACAATATAAACGGGCAAAACAAATTGCGAGCTTGAATCCATGAAACACCGGGCGTTTACACTGCTAGAATCCATCATTGTTTTAGCGCTGGTTGTTGTCTTTGCGCTAATTCCCATTACACAATTTGGCCCGTTAAACCAATTCCAAGTTGAGCAATTATTTTTTCATAACTTTGATCAAGAATGGCGCTATGTTCAAGCACATGCTGTTTTAAAACAAGAAAAAGTTCAAATTCGAATCTATAAAGATTACGTTAATTTCCGGATTATTGCTGGAAAAACGGTGGTTTCTCAACGAAAGTTATGGTTGCCACCTGAAATGCAGGCTGATGTACAAGGGATCATGATCGATTCTTCCGGACATACAGGACCCAGAAGTATTCATTTTCGCTCACATTATTTTAATCGGATTACCACAATTAAACCGCAGATGGGATGGGGGATTTATGAGTAAGCACCAAGCTTTTATTTTAGCTGAAAGTCTGTGTGCCTTAATGATTATTGCAATTGGTTTTCTCAGTTTTAATTTGACGTTTCAACAATTCATTTTGAAGTTAAAGTGGCAAAGACAGGCCACGGATCAAGCGCAAGTCTTACAAACTGCAGCGCGTCAGTTACATCATGATAGTAGCCTGACATCTTTGCAGGTTAATCAACACACCTATCGAGTTAAAGCAAATTCAGGTAAATTAAGCGTTGGCCAAGGAGATTATTATGCGGAGATTACTTGGTAAAACTCAGAAAGCTTTTACTTTATTAGAAACTTTGGTGGCACTATTTGTTTTTATTTTAGGGGTGGATCTGATGCAAACTGAGTTGAAGCAAGTTAAACAGGTTGTCCAAGCTACTTTTGTTGAGGAAGATATCCGGTGGCATTTAGCGGTTCATCAGTTAGATCATTTTATTGCTGGTGCAGTTTATGAACGACAGCAAAACAATAAAATTTATTTTTATCAACCAAATCGACAAAAGCACTATCGGATTGAGCCTTACAAAAATATGATAAGGCTTGCAGGAACAAAACAAGGTCACATGCCGTTATTATTAGGTGTTAAGCATGCGACGGTGACTTACCATAAGCCGTTTATTCAGGTAACAGTGACAGCTTTAAGTGGGCAATGTTACCAAAATAATTTTTATTTACCTGTTACTGAGGCGAGATTATGAAAAAACGTTCGGCTAGTCTGCTTTTGGCTGCTTGCTTGTTTTTGAGTTTACTGTTATTACTAGTAAGTGGTTATTTACATGTTTATGAGCGGCAAATGCGCACGCTACAATTAGCACAACAAAATTATCAAGTGGCTTGTTTAATTGACTTAGCCCAATGGCGGCGGCAGCATGGTGAAAAACAAACGGAATATCAATTTAATCTGGGCCGAGTGATTTTAACCGATAAAACGGCCACAGTAGAATTAAAGGGTTTGAAAAAACAAATTACTAAAAAAATTCTTCCTGAGTAAACCGGCAAGACACTAATCAATTCGTACAGGAAGCGCTTGAAATAGGAGTGGGCATTCGTTAGAATGATAGAGTGAAGATTTTTATTTGAGGTGAAAAAATGGGACAATCAGATGTCGGTGAATTGTATAAGCGACTTGATACAACAGCCGCATTATTAAAGAAAAATTTAGATGTGTCCTATATGGATGCCTTAATTGAGACTAGTGAAAATATTTTAGATGGTGGCCGCATTCACGTTGAAGATGGGTTACCAAGACCAGAAGTGCAGCAACAATTGCGCCAACAATATGCACAAGTTGATTTAGCGCCACTATCTGTCGATGAGATTCGGCAGGCTGTTCAGTTAGCTATTTTGCGTGGAGAACGGACTGATCTCATGCAAGCTAATCATCAAATGACACCAGATTCAATTGGTTTTTTAGTTGCTTACTTATTTGAGGTCTTAGCTGATTTACCTGATCAAGCAACCATCCTTGATTTAACGGTAGGAACTGGGAATTTATTGTATACAGTTTTGAATCGTTTGCAGGATGCAGGGGCGCCTGCGCTAAAAGCGTATGGCGTTGATAATGATGATACCATGTTGGCTTTAGCTAGTGTTAGCGCACGTTTGCAGGGGCTGAATGTCGAATTATTTCATCAAGATGCGATTAGTGATTTAGTTGTGCCACAGGTAACGGCGAGTGTTGCGGATCTTCCTATTGGCTACTATCCGATTGATCAGCGGGCAAAAAAATTCACAACTCATGCGGAAAAGGGACATTCATACGCTCACCATTTATTGATTGAACAAAGTATGCGTTATACGGCTGCAGGTGGTTTTGGTTTCTTTGTTGTCCCAAGTCTAATTTTTAAATCGGCAGAGGCAAAAACATTAACTAAGTGGATGACATCTGCAACGTATATGCAGGGGCTGCTTAATCTTCCCCGTGAGCTATTTCACAGTGCTGATGCGCAAAAAGCAATTTTGATTTTGCAAAATAAAGGTGGCAATGCCAAGCAAGCTAAAAAAGTAATGCTAGGTGAATTTCCATCACTAAAAGATCAAGCTGGTTTTCAGCGCTTTGCAGCAGAACTGATGCAGTGGAAAAAGCAAAATTTAGATTAGGCAATCTAATCTTGTTTTTAATGAAATTTGAAGTCAGGGAGTGTAAGTCATGTCAAAGATAATTGCAATTAACGCAGGTAGTTCCAGTTTAAAGTGGAAATTATTTGAAATGCCTGCTGAATCAGTAATTGCTGAAGGAATGGTCGACCGGGTAGGATTAAAAGATTCTGTGTTTACGGCAAAATACGGCCAAGATGAGCAAAAACGTTTTAAAGATGTGTTAGATATTGACGACCAAACTGCGGCTGTCGACATGCTATTAAAAAAATTAACGGAATTAAAAATCGTTGATGATATTGCTGAAATTGTTGGTGTGGGCCATCGGGTTGTTGCTGGCGGCGAAACATTTAAACAATCAACAGTGATTGATGATCAAGTGATTCAGCAAATCGATGATTTAGCGGAATATGCACCGTTGCATAATCCGGCTGAACTAAAAGGAATTAAGGCGTTCCGTAAATTGTTACCTAATGCGCTAAGTGTCGCGGTTTTTGACACTTCTTTCCACCAAACTATGCCTGCAGTTAATTATTTATATAGTATTCCGTATGAATATTATCAAAAATATGGCGCACGTAAATATGGTGCACATGGGACTAGCCACCGTTATGTTGCAACACGTGCTGCTGAAATGTTAGGCAAATCGCTAAAAGATTTGAAATTGATCACCTTACATTTAGGTGCAGGTGCTTCCATTACAGCAATTGATGGTGGACGTTCAATTGATACTTCGATGGGTTTTACGCCTTTAGCAGGTGTAACAATGGCAACACGTTCAGGAGACATTGATGCATCATTAGTTGCTTTCTTAATGCAAAAGTTAAACATCTCAGATCCAGAGAAAATGATCGATATTTTAAATCATAAATCAGGTATTTTAGGAATCTCTGGTGTTTCCCCAGATATGCGAGAATTAGAAAAAACACGTGACACTAATCCGCGTTCGCAACTGGGTATTGATATTTTTGTAAACCGAATCCAGAAATACATTGGTAGCTATATTGCTGAAATGGGTGGTGCTGATGCCCTAATTTTCACAGCAGGAATTGGTGAAAATGATGTGATCATGCGCAAACGGATCATTGATGGTTTAAGCTACTTTGGTGCGTATATGGATGATCAACGTAATGATGTTCATGGTAAAGAACAAATTATTAGTACACCAGATTCTAAGTTGAAAGTTTTGCTGGTACCGACGGATGAGGAATTAATGATTGTCCGTGATGTTGAACGCTTACGTAAATAAAAGTAAGGTCAATAAAAGCAACTAAGTTTGTGAATAGCGCAAACTTAGTTGCTTTTTTAATTTAATAACATGCTAATTTTAAAAACTATTTTGCTTTAAAATCTGCAAACCATTGATTTTCAGTGCTATAATGAATTTTTCATTAACTTATTTCAATTTAATTAAGTAAGTGGAGGCTGTTATGGCAAATCATAAAGTGAAACAAACGCCATCACTGGCACGACATTTAAAAAGTCGACACGTTCAATTGATTGCATTAGGTGGCACTATTGGTACTGGCCTATTTTTAGGCGCTGGTAAAGCAATTCACTTAGCAGGGCCGGCAATTATTTGGGCTTATTTATTAACTGGCGTGATGTGCTTTTTATTGATGCGAGCGTTAGGAGAGTTATTGTTATCTGACTTGTCGGCTTTATCTTTTGTCGATTTTATCACACGTTATTTAGGCCAACGTTTAGGAACTGTAGCAGGTTGGATTTATTGGCTTTGCTGGATTACGATTGCTATGACAGAAATCACGGCGATTGGGGTGTATATGCGCTTCTGGTTTCCTGCCTTACCGCAGTGGTTACCCGGATTGCTATTTTTAGTGCTTTTATTAGGCCTAAATTTATTTACAGTGGGGGCATTTGGTGAAGTTGAGTTTTGGTTTGCGCTGATTAAGATTATCGCTATTTTAGCGCTAATTGGAACTGGTATTTTTATGCTTAGTGTTCATTTTAAAACTTCTAGTGGACATGCGACGTTGACTAATTTAATGATTGGTGGGCTGTTTCCTACAGGAATAAAGGGGTTTATTTTATCTTTTCAAATGGTGGTATTTAGTTTTGTCGGAATTGAAATGGTTGGTTTAACGGCTGCAGAAACGCAACAGCCTGACCGAGTTTTGCCTAAAGCAATTAATGATATCCCCTTACGAATTATTTTATTTTATGTTGGTGCGTTAACGGTCATGATGGCAATTTATCCTTGGCATCAGTTATCAACAGCGCAAAGTCCCTTTGTTCAAGTTTTTGAAAATATTGGTATTCGCGCTGCTGCTGGTATTGTAAACTTTGTTGTTCTAACAGCAGCCGCCTCTGCCTGTAATAGTGCGTTATATAGTACAGGGCGGATGCTGTTTTCTTTAATGTCTAGTGCTGAACATCCGCATATGCGGTGGTTAAGCCGGTTATCTAAAAACCATGTTCCTGTTTTTGCACTATTATTTTCTACGTTAGTAATTGCATCAGCTGTATTATTGAATTTGTGGTTACCGGATATTGTCTTCACCTTTATTTCTAGCGTTGCAACTACTTGCTTTTTATTTATTTGGGCATTAATTATTTTAGCGCATTTAAAATATAAAAAAACGCCAGCGGCCCGAACAACACATTTTGCGACACCTCTTTTTCCTTGGGGTGATTATTTTGTGTTAGCTTTTTTGGGCTTTGCAACTTTAGTATTATGTTTAAACCAAGCAACTTTTTATGCGTTAATGATTGCTTTAGTTTGCATTGGCGGATTGTATTTCTGGCAAGTTTGGCGCGGTTAGCGCTTTGTGCTTAAAAGCTAATTGCATTTTAATTGTGAGTCAAATATACTAAAACTACTTTGTGATTATAAATGGGGGAATTAATAAAATGGCAGCAGCGGTTTATTTAGCAGGTCCTTTTTTTGATGATGAGCAGCGACAAATTTTACAATCTGTGGAAGAAAACTTGCGCCTTAACAAAAGTGTTGAATCACTATTTGTGCCAATGAAGGAAACCAACCAAGCTAATTTAGAACTTGGAACAGCAGCTTGGCGAAAATTGGTTTATCAAGAAGATTTAACGGGATTGACGCAGGCAGATGTGCTGGTTGCAATCTATGATTATGGTGCATCAGCGAGTGATCCTGGTACGATGTTTGAAATTGGTTATGCTGCAGCACATCACATGCCAATTGTGGTTTATAATCAACAACAGCCTAACTTAAATTTAATGATAGCAGAGAGTTTGACTTATTATTGTACAGATGTTCAACAACTACAGCAGTTGGATTTTGCTCAGTTGCCACATAAAAGTTATGTTGGGAAAGTTATGTAAGCAAATAACTTGGCGTTAATCAAAAAGGATGCTATACTTTATAGCGTAGAAATTTGGGGGCGTTCAGGATTCGACAGGTATAGTTTGAACTGAGATTGCGCTTCGTAGGTGACGTCTACGTTAAAACGTTACAGTTAAATATAACTGCTAAAAATAATAACAATTCTTACGCTTTAGCTGCCTAAACAGTAGCTGCGTAGATCCGCCTAGCATCGCCCATGTGTTAGATCCGGGTCTTAAATGAAGTGGGCTACGTCAATGACTCCCACCTGAAGTGATTGAAAGAGATGATCAGGTTAGCTTAATGCTGGTTGCCATGTGATCCGGCGTTTGTGTTAAGCGAATTTTGAAATAGGATGACTATGAGCGTAGAGATTTCAGTGGCGATATGCTTGGACGCGGGTTCGACTCCCGCCGCTTCCATATAATGGCCGAAGAACCCTTATCTGATAAGGGTTCTTCT
>NZ_AYYI01000105.1:42429-56229 GCF_001436505.1 Loigolactobacillus rennini DSM 20253
AATCAGGATCCGAACTAATGCCGAGCCGGTGATTGTTAAATACGTTCGAGCTGGTAATTTTGAAATTAAACCCTGGCGTGATGGAGCACAAGACGCCATGTTTACTATTCCGTTTGAAAATCCGAGTGGGTACAAGTATTCGTTGTTAAATAGTGACAAGTTGGATCATTCGGACGGTGATGGTTGGCAAATGGGGATGAATCTGCCCAGCAATGACACGCTCAGTTATCACTTTAGCACCAGTAATTTTAAGGTGTTTAACGCCTCGGATATTATTATTGACCCTTATTATCAGCGCCACGAGCTCAGTATCATAACTAAGTATACTGGCAGCTATTTGCAAATCACAAATACGACCAATAACACATCCTGGCGGTTAAATAAATCCAGCAAAGGGGGTAACACGGTGATTCTAAATGGCATCACAACCACAATCGACGGCAAGCCAGCTAGTGATAAAACTGATTACGGTAATCTGGTTCTAGAGCCCGGCTATAACAACATCAAAGTTTCAGGCGCAACTAAGATGAGTATCACGTTTAGCTTCCCGTTTATCTACCTTGGCTAGCAGCAATAAATTAGTCGTCAAAGGCCTGCACAGCGCCTATGCGGAGCCTTTACGTAGTGTGTTATTTGACACACTCTGTATTCAGGTGGAATTAAATAGCCAGTATCAATTAGAATTTACCGCCTATGATGATCAGTCAGTCGCTTACAATTCTTTAAGCGTCGAGGCTAGTGTTTATTGGCAGGATCAGGAATATATTGTTAAGCAAGTCGCCTCAGCTCATAGTAGTGGTGTCAACACCATCCAAGTAACCGCGGTCCATGTTGCCTATGAGGTCAGCCGCGTCAGACAGCGTCAAGTAAAAACCGGTACGTTAACCTACAGTGTTAACGATGTGCTGGCTTTTTATTTGTCTGGGAATAAGCTGGGCTTTACGTGGCAGGTGATTGGTAATTTTGATAAACAACAAATTACTGACCTAGGCAACTCCAGTGGTAAGGATATGCTATCTAAGATTGCGTCTACCTGGTCAGATGCTGTCTTTTGGCCAGACAACAAAAATATTAGGATTTATCAACATGATGCCATTGCCAAAAATCTGGGCAACCGCATCGATTATTTGCATAATACCAGCGAGGTTAAATTGACCTATGATTCTACGGGACTCGTTAACCAAGTCAAAGTGTATGGCAAACAAAAAGAAAACACTGGCACAGATAGTGATAAAACCGAGTATTATTTTACGCCATTTTTAGTGACCGATGAGCAATCAGTCAAGCAGTGGGAGCTACATCCCGGTGATGATTTATCAGATGAGCGCTTTACTGACCCTAATGCTATGCGGGCTTCTGCATTAGCAAAGATGACATCAGATCCACCTTTGACAATTGAGACGTCAGAGCAAAGGGCCGGCGAGCCAGCGTTGATGGAAATTAGGCGCTTGGAAATCCGCCCCTCTGGGTTTGCTACGCAAGTAGAAATTGTTGCTTATAAATACTATCCATTGGACAAAGCGAAATCCACCGAAGTTACCTTAAACAATCGCGCTAAGACGATTTTAAATTATAAAAAGGCGGGCTCCGACGCTTTGGATAAGGCGCTTGCCGCTTTAAAGGCGCAGCGAAAAGCAATACTTCAAGCAGCGGAAAATAGCCAAAGAAGTTACGATTCTCGGCTGGCAGGCACTCCTGTACCGGCTAACAAAAAACCGCAAATGGCAGTTAGAGCAGCAGTCTCCAGAGATGATCTGCCACTTTACACCTTAAAAGTTGCTGGCGATAACCCAGATTTCGGCTTGCCGAAAGGCAGTCAATTTGCGGTACTAACTAAAGCTGAGGGTGTATTGGGGTTGGCAGGTTACATCAGTAATTGGCTCACTAATAATAATCAGTTTGTCTTTAATCAAATCAAAAACTTAATTGGCACGATTAAAGGTGATCCGGGAGAGCCAGGCAGGCCTGGCAAAGATGGTAATGATGGTCATGACGGGCAATCAGCCTATGATATTGCAGTTGCTGCAGGCTTTGAGGGCACCAAGGAGCAATGGTTAGCCAGTTTAAAGGGTGACACGGGCGCATCGCTGTCAGCAATAGCTTTAACTGTTGACGGTGCCGGGACAATCGTTGGCGGCGAGGTGACCTTGGATAACGGCGATACCTTGCCAGTTAAAATCAACCAGAAGGGAGATAAGGCGGATGACACAACGGATGGTGACTGATGATTTGGTGGTGCCATTAAACGGCAAGTTTAGGCTGCAGCTGATTAATAATTTTAAGCTGATTGATTACCGATTACGGCAACTTAATCAGTTATATGATAGCCTGCCGGAAAGTGTTAAAAGCGAGGATATTGATAATCTAAGCAAAAATATCAATTACGATGTGCAAACCGCCTTAGCGGATATGGATAAAAAAATCAATCGGATTACGCTAGGAGTGGATCAAGAAACTGCAGAGCGAGTCGTCACAAAAATTTTAGAAGATAAAGGGGTGATTTAATGCCAGTTTTAACTTACCGAATTGGCACTGATAAGCGGGCGCTCGTTGACGATGTCCAGAATTTTAAGCTTAATTTTTCCAACAGTAACAATAATTGGGTACAGGCGCGGCAGTATGAAAACGGCATGCGCCAGGTCTTTGTCAATGTTAAGAATGAAGATGGTAGTCCATATGATTTAACGGGGTGTAACTATTGGTTTATGGGGCAGTTACCTGGTGGTAGATACCGCATTATCGATGCTAAACATGGGGTGCCAATTGACCCAGCCAACGGGCAGTTTAGATTTGACATGCCAAAAGAGGCTTTTGCCTTAGCTGGATCATATGTCCAAGCCTTTTTTAAAATTGTCCGTAACGGTGATAATGTCACTACTTTAGAATTTGACTTAGAGGTTTTAGCGGATAAAGTCATTACTGGCTTGATTCCACGGGACTATGTCACACCATTTGAGGATATTTTAGACCAAATCGAGGCTAAACAAGCTCAGGCAGATAGTAAAACCCAGGCTTGGCTAAAACAGTATCAAGCCCGGTTTGATGATTTGTACCAGCAGTTTACAACTTTGTTAGATGATACTGGTGGTAAGGCCGACGAGGCCTTGGCTGATTGGCAAGATAAATTTGATGCGGCTTACCAAAAGTTAGAGCAACGTTACAATGATGCTGACAGCAATATCCAAAAGCAAATGACTAAGTGGCAACAACAAGTCACTAGTCTGATTACTAGTCTCAATGCGGATTATGCTAGTATCCAGGCCTCGGTCAACGGCCTAAATGAGAAATTGGATACGATTGATCAAAAAGCGGACCAAAAGGATCTAGTCACACAAGCGCAGCTCAAGGAGCTAATCGAAACTAATGCCCGCACCCAATTGGGTGGCAAGTATGGATTGAATCTCAGCGGCGTGTCCAGTAGCGATTTTCCGCGGTTTAAGCTTTACGTGTACCAGTATGGTGCCGGTATTCCACAGCCAGACCCGGGCTTTTTTGGCGTTAAGACCACGCATGAGTTGCCGGTGCAGCCGGAATTTACTGACGGCAATGCTAGCGTGACCTTTTTGGTTAATTTAGCCCAGGTCAAAAAGTACCTGGATGATTTTAACCCGGACCAAATAATTACAACCTACAGTAGCGACAAGCACTGGTTGTACTTGACCAGTGGCGTATCCACTGTCGGCATCCAGACAACCAATGCTAAATTTAAATAAATAGGAGGAGTTTTACATGACACAATATACACCAATTGATTTTGGCGCCCCGCAATGGGACCAAAAAATTAATGAGAACCTCAAACAGATTTTTTCGGGGGGCGTTAGTGACTCAGGTTGGGTCGCTTGTGCATCTCTACTAAACGGTGCCCAGGATTATTATGCGCTGACCGATAAGGCCAGCGATACCACGATTAAACGGCGGGTATTAGATTTCCACAAATTTAAAATCGTGATGATTACTGGCGCTTTAGGTGCTAAGTATCAAGACGTCAAGCCTGGTGATGTGCCCTTAATTAAATTGCCTAGCGGCTATCCGGTCTCCCACAATTATGTGTTTGGCTTAATTAATGCCGGCACTAAAGATGGTTATAACCGCTGGGACATTACGATGGATGGCCAGGAGATTAGTTTAAAGGCTTGTCATCTCGCAGAGGACATCAAGGATACTGGTTATATTATCTGGCTACCGGTAAATATTTGGTATGTAAGTAACTAGACGCTCATATATTTTATGGGCGTCTTTTAATTAAGAAAGGAGCCTATTTATGGCATTACAGAAAATTGCATATGGGCAAAATAATTGGGATAAAATAATCAATGGAAATTTTGATGCAACAGAAACACAGTTTGACAAAATCACTAATGGTACGGACTGGCAACCAGTATCTCTGATTGCACCCGTAACTGGCACACTACAATTTAAGATCCAGAATCGGGTCTTGTATTTTGTTGGCTCATTTAAGGCCAATACAACAGGTGTAGAAGTTAAAATTGGTATGCTGCCACAACAAATCCACGATAAAAGCTTTGTTGGCAAGAATAAGTCTACCGGCGAAACGGTTGGTGTAAGAATTGGCAATACAGGTAATTTAATGGCTCATATTACATCAGCAAAAAACAGTATCAGTCTCGATGGTGTTGCTGTTTTAGTCGGCGATATTTCCCTGGGGGGGGGGCGTAAACCCCGCCTGAACCACTGGTTTAAAGGGATTTACAGCCACCTTGAATTGGAGGTGGCTTAACATGACGATGCAAAAAATTAATTTTGGCGAGCAAAATTGGGATAAGCCTCTTAGCGCTAATTTAGCCGACTTATACGCAGGCGGTGCTATCAGTGATACTGGCTGGATTGATTGTGGCACTCTGATTAATGGTGCACGAGTGTATAACGGTGATGACAAGTTTAAAGTTAAACGCAAAGTAATCGATTTTGGCAAGTTTAAATTAGTTAAGATTAACGGCCAAGTGGAAATATCTGGGACAGACCTTGACTGGAATCATCTATCAGATACACCAATTGTGACTTTACCAACTGACTTACCGCCATTAAGAGAAATTAATAAAGTTTTACCATCATCTGGCAGAAGTTTAGTGCGCTGGAAATTAACGGCTGATGGTCAAACTGCAAGGATCATTTATATTATGTTGGACAACCGCATGAAACCAAACGAAATACTTTGGTTACCAATTGAATTTAACTATATCTCACAATAATGATTAGGAGGATTAATAATGGCACAAAAACAGATTTATTTTTACGATGGCCAAAAAGTTTTTGACCATAGCGAATTAATTGACGCCGGCGCCAAGGTGCCGGCAAATGCTACCGAGGTACGGCCAGCTGATGGTTTGTACGAACCCCGGACATTTAACGGGTCGGAATGGGTAGGCGTCAGCCGCGAAGAGTGGCTTAAGAACCGCCCGGAGCAGGAACCGTTAGAACCATCAGAACAAGACAAAATGATTGCGGATTTAACCAAGCAGTTGGCTAAAGCAACCCAGACGGCTACAGCAGCCCAAAGCGCTGTGGCGGAATTGACGAAAAAAGTGGCAGAATTGAAAGGAGCTGAAGCCTAATGGCTTATATTTTAGATTTTTACCAGCGTAACATTTTTACTGATGATGACATGTCCTTATTTGTTAAAACTGACATGATTACGCAGGCACAATATGACAGTGTTAAAGCCGCTTAGATAGGAGTTTTAAAATGCTAGGTTTTAAATGGTTTAACCGCTTCTTTTTTATTTTGGGGCTGATTTATATTATCGGCATGGTTATTATTACGCTGAGTTGGTAGATAATAATATTAGTTATAGGCCGCCTAGTGCGGTTATTTTTATACCAAAAAATTGGGGTGAGTAAATGGCAGACAAAAGACCGATTGAGCAACGAGTTGCCGATCACGAAAATCGGATTGAACATATTGAGGACAGTATGCGAGATTTGAAAGATGACCTGTCAAAAGGCTTGCAACGGGTAGATGAATCAAATCGCTACTTGCGCAACCAAAACGGCGAAATCTTACGCGAAATCATCAAGCGCAACAATGTGGCGGAGCAACATGACTACACGTTAAAAAAGATGTCCAAGACAAATCAGATTAAGATGTTTACGATGATCTTTGGGGCGTCTGGCTTAGCGTTTGCGCTGATTGAGTTGTTGCTTAAATTTTTATAAGGAGGTCAGCATGAAAAAATCAAATAAATTAAAGCTTATTTTGGGAGCGACTGCAATGGCAGCCGCTCTTTTGTTTGGCGCCACCACGGCAACTAATGCTTACAGTGTAGACAAATCCTTTGCTTTAGGCGCCGGCCAAGGCTCAAGTCAAGTAACCAATAATAAATACGTGGTATTGCATGACGTGGGTACTGAGTCTGGTGCGCGCGATAATGCTAGTTATTTTAAAAACAATTGGAATAGCAGTTACACGTACACGCAATACGTTGTCGGTGATGGTGGTCAGGTGTATCAGGTTGGCCAGCCGGGATATGTTGCTTGGGGTGCTGGCTCCTATGCCAACGCTAATAGTCCTGTACAAATTGAGCTTGGCCATGCCAAGTCCTATGCGCAGTTTAAACAGGATTATGCAGCTTACGTTAAATTGGCACACAACTCGGCAAAACAGTTTGGCATCCCGCTGAGATTTAACGACATCAATGGGGGTATCATCACGCATAATTTTGTCAGCCAAAATATCTGGGGTAATCATAGCGATCCTATTGGCTATTTGAGCAAATGGGGTGTATCACAGGCTATGTTAGGCCGCGACGTAGTGACTGGTAGCTCTAGCCTAGGTAACAATAAACCGACAACTGACAAGCCTGCTGGCAATCAAAACCCTGGCACAACTAATGGCAATCTGCAACGACACCTAGCTGCAGGTTTTAAAGCTGAGTCTGGCACGTTTGTTAATGGCGATACACCAATCCAAGTACGCTATTTGGCGGGCACCGGTGCACCTCGGGCTGGTATGCTACCAGCATATGCGTCCATCAAGTATGATAGCTGGATTAATTATGACGGTTATACTTGGGTGCATTATATTGGTTATAATGGTAGAGATTTGTATTTACCGGTGCATCCGACGGGCACGGCTAATAATCTCTGGGGCCAGTTTAAATAATTTAACAGTCATCGATTTAACATTGCCTATTCCTAGCGGGGTAGGCTTATTTTTTATGCACTATAGTCAATACTATAAACTATTTTTGTTTATATTGTTGACAAAAGTGAGATTAGGAGTTACACTAAGTACGTAAGGTTGAGGAACACAAGAAAGGAAGTTATTAAAATGAAGTACGCAGAATTAAAAAAATTAGTTGAAGCAACTGAAGAAAATTATTATTATGTCGGTGTTCGGTTTGAAGATCGTGAATACAATGATGGTGACATTGTTGCTTATTCTAAAGACAATCCCGATCGGCAAGATGAACGTGATTTCCCCGAATTTGGAACACCGGAATATGATGATTTGCCTGAATTAGATGGTAGTAGTGCTTGGTATATAGACGCGCCAACTATGTTGAATTTTGATACATCAATATATATTCCAGATCATGCTTATGTAATTGCTAGCAATGAAATGGGCGGTGATGATAATTATGCCGTAGATTATGGTGAAATTTTAATTAAAGATGCAATAGTTATTAAAAAATTATGGTAAATCGGAGGTAAATAATGACAGACAGAACCGAGTATAAACACAGCTGGCGCGACCAGCTGGGTACCGATATGGACAAGGCTAAGGCAATATTGGCAGATAAATCGATCAGCACAACTTATCTAGCTAATATTACTGATATTAGCCGCTATGGCGTTTTAAATTATCGCAGCGGCAAAACGGACATTGAAAAAGCGGCTTGGACAATTGTTACTAAGCTAGCCCGGGCCTATGAGGTCAGTTGGATTACGACCCAAATCGGGGATCAGCAAACCGAATTTGTCCTATTTATCAAAAAACTAACAGAACAGTTAACGATCGTTGGTGACCAGTTGGAAAATAAAGATCCGGCAATGGCAGACACGATTGACCTATTAAAAGACATGACGATCAGCGAGATTACGCAATTAATTGTACTGTTTAAAAATTACCAAGACGACTAAGGAGCGGTAAAAAATGGAAAAAACACCGGAATTAATTGCCATTGATTTTTAAGTAAGGGTAGGTGGATAAATTGACACCAACACAGCTAATTTATCAGGCCTGGCAAAAAACAGTGCAACCGTTGCCTTATGATAATGGCAAACAAAAAATCGATTGCTATTTTGCGGACCCAATGGATAAATGTGTCCCCGTGAAAGCGGAGACGCATTGCACAATCTGTGGCGCCCCGATTACGCATGGCGTGCCGGTTAAAAAAGCATTATCCTCAAACTATACAAATTGGGACCAGCACAAGGCGCCTAGCAGTAAGTATGTAGGCCCAGCATGCTACTTTACCATTAAGTTAAACACTAAATATCATCGTATGGCATTGGATCGCTATAGTTTTTGCGCCACTACAGACCATTTGAGCATTTTAAATCGGTGGCAGGTGCGAGATTATTTAATCAAGCCACCAAAGCCACCATTTGTGTTAGTGTGCACCGTCTCACAACAAAAGCACCTGGCGTTGCATAGCCGCATCTCTTATCAACAGAGCCGGTTTTATTGCCAGTTTGAAAATCAGACTTTATTAATTGACCCGACGTTTAAGCCCTTGGTTAACTTTATGGAGGCGTTGTATAGTATTGGCATTAGCAAACAACAGTTAGCCCAAGGCAAACTCAATTATGCCAAGTTAAAAGATTATGATTTTACCGGCGTTAAGCAAATCATGATAAAACTAGCTAATTATGTACAGCGACCAGATTATGAGTTGGCGGTCCATGTTGCCACACAAATCAAGGAGGTTGATGCGTTATCTTACTTAAATTTGACACCACGCGTAAAAGCGCAGCCCGAGCGGCTTTAATTGTTTATATTGTCCATCAATCGCAAAAAACGGGTTACGGACCACGTGGTTTAACTATGTGGGGCGAGATTATGCGATTGGTGCAGGTAACCGCTAAGCGAGCGCCTAATTTACCCCAATTTTTAGACCAATTAATGGTCAAAATGGGGGCAGTAACTTTAGAGCCAGCACCGGAACTATTGGCTATTTTAGATTTAACCGCCACGGAGCAAAAGCAGATCCTCACTACTCTTTATGACACGCCCCAATGGATTATCTTATTAGTGCGTGATCGGATCCAGCGCGAGCGCTTAGCCAGTCAAAAGGAGGCAAATTAATGCCGATTTATCAATTTAACTCAATTTATACCTTAAAGGCGCCACTCTCGCATCAGGCCGTTGATCCCAATAGTGTGGTAAAAAAATTAAATACCGTCACGTTGCGTAATGGTGACCAGATTGAGCAAGTGTTTGCTTACTCAGGCAACGCTTTACGTGGTGGTTGGCGGGATCAAGGCGCAAAGTATTTATTAAATCATTGGGGCCACTTAAAGTTGCCACAAAAAGCCTTTAATTTACTATTTACCGGCGGCAACCTGTCGGGCAATCAAGTCGTTGATGTCTCCCGAGCTCAGGCTATCCGCCATTATTTTCCGTTGCTATCACTACTTGGCGGTGCGATTGGCAATCAGATTTTAGCCGGTAAAATTACCCAAACATTTGCTTATCCGGTATGCGCTGAGACCACAGCAATTGTCCCGCCTAATCTGGATCCAATCGATTACCAGGCCCAAAAGCTATCCTGGCGCCGCATGACGGAGGACAAGCAGTTTATCCGGATGGACGACAGCAAGCAAGCCTTGAGTACTTATTTGGATCAAACAACGACAGCTAAAAAAGCTAAGTCTGAGCTGCCGGCGCAAATGCTTTACGGCATTGAGTATCTAATCCCCAACACCCAGTTGTGGCACAATTTGGAGCTTGATTGTACAGAGCTGGAGTTGGGCGCATTAGTGTCTTGTCTGGCAGAGTGGGCGCAGGCACCTTATTTGGGCGGCATGTCGGCGCAGGGATTTGGCTTATGTGATTTGGTCATGCTACAGGAGACCGATGACGATAGCCAGACACCGTTTTTAAAGATTGTTGGTGGCAAACTGCAGTTAGCGCCGCTAGCAAAACAAGTTAAAGATCAATATGATGCCCATCTCAAAGACATTTATGCCGATACCGACATGGCGCAATTAATTAAGCTACTGGAGGGTAAAAAATGGCAACTGAGCCTTTAAAAATCACTGCCCATTTGGTCGATGGCCGGATTAATAGCAGTGATGGGCTATTATCACTTGATAGTATTATTTATTATGCCTGGTTTAAGCGCTGGTACCCAGAAAAGTTTTTGGGCACCCTTAAGCTGGACGACTTATTAATCGGATTACCATTACCTAAGGATAACCACGGACTGTATCAAGCCTCAGTAGGATTTTACCACCAATATACCCAGACCACGGAGTATTGGAACAGCGAGCCCGATTGGGAGCACGGCCACATTTATTTAGATAAAAATAAAGGCAAAATTAATCCTAGCGTCGGCGTCCAACGAGCGTATCATACTGCTGAGACAATCCGAGTGGTTAGCGACCCCGTCTTTTATTGCCGCGGTAAACTCGAGAAAATCCCGCAGTATTTATCTTATGTTAAGACCTTGGGCAAAAAAGGTAGCGTGGGTTGGGGCCGGGTTAAGTCTTGGACAGTGGAACCTGCAGCTGAGGATTGGTCGTTCTGGAGCCCAAAGCATGGCTTAATGCGGCCGTGGCCTACCCAATACCAGTCAGAGCTAGGGCATGATTTAACTGGTTATTTTGTGGATCAAACTGCCATTCGGCCGCCGGGCTGGCAGAAGCGCAATCAAAACCTTTGTTATATTCCAGATTTTATTGAGTAAGTCATAATAGGCTTGCTTTTTTATGTTTATAAAATACTATAAACTATTTTTGTTTATAGTATTGACAAAAGTAAGGGTAGGAGTTACACTAAGTACGTAAGGTTGAGGAACACAAAAACGAAAGGAAGTTATTGAAATGGATACAGTTAAAGTTGGAAATCAAGAATTTGAAATTGTTGAAGCACCAGGCAGTGATGTGGAAGAATATTGCGAAGCAAAAGATGAATTGCAACAATTTCCACATTTAGCAGTAACGGGTGTTGGTCGCTCGTTAGCAGACAACCAGAAATATGAATTAGTTTGGTACATTGATGAGGATGCCATGAAAGCTCAGCCAGAAGATATGGAAGACTGGTGTGACTGGGATAATCCTAATAGCGCTGATTTGATTTAAAGGAGAGATTAGCCGTGATTGAAAAGCGGTATGAACGGGTGGAAACGGGTGTCTATAAGCATGTTTACCGGGGCGGTGTTACTAAATACGTTGCCATTTCTGCCTGGAAAAACGACCCGCACGCCTTGTTTGAAAAGCATGATACCATTGCAGCGGCACGCGCAGCCTACCGAAAATTTAAGCTAGCCCACCCAGTGGACACCTGGCATGGTCGGCGGCGGGATTTAACTAATCAGCGTTTTGGCCATCTAACAGCATTGTGGCCAGTGAAGGGTGGCAGTAATGGCCAGTACACCAAATGGCATTGCTTATGTGATTGTGGCCGCGAAACTGAACCGTACATGAAAAGCTTGCTTAATGGTGTTACTACCACTTGCGGTGCCAGTTATCATCATGAGCATGTCTTTAAAAAAACACAAGAAATTAATCAAGCAGATATTGCTAAATACGGTACTATTCCCGGCATGTTAAAACAAAGTAAACGTAAATCTAATACCACAGGTTACAAAGGTGTGACCCGATCAAAGCTGAAAAGTGGCACCATGCGTTACCGTGCTTATTTAACGGTGGCGGGTAAATCTTATCGTGGGCATCGGTTTGAGCGCCCAGAAGACGCTTACGCAGAACGTTTAGAATTAGAAGCCAAATATCTAAAGCCAATTTTAAAACAAGTCGAACAGGACCGCGACAAGAAAAATTAATTATGCTAAAATAAAGAAGACTTCCTTTCGAAGTCTTCTTCAACTTACAGCCCACTAGCTATGCTGGTGGGTATTTTGTTGTTCTAATTCCAGTAATTCTTTAAAAACAGTCCAGGGTTCTTTGCCTAATGCTTTCCCGGTCGCCTTTAAAATTTTGCCTGAAATAGTATCAGTGCCACCTTTAGAATTAGCGACAGTCTGCAGGGTGCTTTGATAAACGTGCCCTTTTTTTGCAACTTGATAGCGAGTGATGTGGTTGTTATCTAAATATTGTTGATAAATACTTTTCATTTCAACCACCACCAAATTAATAAAGCGAGCACAACGAAAGCAATTAGGCCAGTAATCATTTCTTTACGAGTTGTTCTGCGGACACTTATTTTAACGTGTTTGCTTTCAAATAGCTTCATTTTGTGTTCCTCCTAAAATCGTGCTATACTAAAAGTACCAAAGAGGGCGGGCTAGCGCCCTCTAAGAGTGGCCTATTACCACTTAAAAACAATGGCGAAAGTCACGAAGATTAGGTTAACTTTAATAGTTAATTTAACTTCTCGTGGCTTTTTTATTTTTAAGCGGGGCAAGGGAACCACCTCCCTCCTTGGTACAATTATATAATACACTATTATGTTGTATAATGCAAGACCCTTTGTCAACTTTTTCAATTATTTTGGGTCTTTAATAGATATTGTCATTGATTATAATGCCGATACTAGTGGCTTTTTTGCACAGCTCATTAGCATAGGCAAGTGCAGTTTGATGATTTGTACAGCTGGTGAGGTCAGTGGTAATAATACGCCCGTCTGCATCATCGATTGCAATCAATGCAATGTTGTCTGTAACTCTAATCTCAATTTTGCTGTCATAAATGCTAATTGCTTTAAAAATTTGTTCGTCCATAAAATTTCGCCCTCCTAATAATAAAGTACGTTTTTTTATGGATGTTTGTTTTTGTATTAGTGATTATTCAGCCTAAATGTATAAAATAACATATGTATTTTATTCGGTGTGCTCTCTAAAATGGTTCCGGTTTAGGTACCGGTTAAGTTTTGATTTGGTTTAATTGTATTAAGTTCTTATTCGTTAAAATGCTGTTATACCGCTAATTATGACACTTATTTTAACTGTATTATAGTATAATAATACTCCCGCCGCTTCCATATAATGGCCGAAGAACCCTTATCTGACAAGGGTTCTTCTTTTTTGGACCCCGGTTTTGGACCCGGTTTAGTTTTAAAACGCAACGTATTTGCTAAATTTATTAGCTGTTTCTTTCTTTGCATATTGAGTAACATGTGCATAAATATTCAGCAACATATCTTGTTCGTTTTTTTAACTACCGCTAAAAGTTAATTTAACAGTGTTAGTGGTTAAGTAACCTGCTGACACTTTTTTGCGCAAAGTAATCTGTGATTTGACAGTTACTTTGCTTTATTTTTAGGCAAACTATTGAAATCGGTATCAACATGTGATATATTTCACATGTACTAACATCAAAATTATTTTGCGATGGAAGACACAGAAAATTAGGAATAAACGAGCTTTTGTCTAGGACCTTACTGTATCTTCTAAATATGGTAAGGCCATTTTTATTGACTGAAAAACCTGATTATTTAAAGCGTTAAGTAGTCAATATTGTACTTATCACTCAAGGTAGAAAGCAAGGTGACCATAAAACTAACATCACATACCGGGGCAGCGCGTCAACGATAGGTTCATATATATCTGAATTACGATCGTAAAGGTTGAGTGGATGATTAGAAAATAGGATAAAATAGTCCATTTAAAATGGCAGATTGCAAGAAATAACTTGAACAAATTTAGTAACGCAGATTACG
>NZ_AYYI01000105.1:56239-61284 GCF_001436505.1 Loigolactobacillus rennini DSM 20253
CTGAGTAACATGTGCATAAATATTCATTGTGGTTTTAATGTCACCGTGTCCAAGGCGTTCTTGCACCTCTTTAATTGATGCGCCAGCTTCGAACAAGAGGGAAGCGTGGGTATGCCGGAAACCGTGGACTGAAATATGCTTTAACTGTGGGTTTTGCTTGTACACTCTATATAGCCAGACACGTGGGCGACTAGGGTTGGTAAAGCTATTATTCACGTTGGGAAAAACCAGTTGTTTACTGGAAGTTTTAATATTATAGCCAAGTTTAAACATAGCTTTTCGAATCTGAATTTGCCATTGCTTAATCAATTGTATGGTAATATCGTCAACGTCAATTGTGCGATAGCCGTTGACGGTTTTAGGCGTCTGCACGATTAGTCGGTTTTTTAAACCACGGCTAAGTGTTTTATTGACCTTAATAGTGCTATTTCCAAAATCTACGTCTTGCCAGGTAAGTGCTAAGGCTTCACCACGGCGCATGCCCGTAAAAGCGAGAATGCGAAAAAACGTTTTCGCCCGCTCATTGTTGCTCTGATTTAGAGTATCAAAAAACTCGGCTAGTTCTTTTTTATCATAAAAGTTAAAAGATTTGTCTTCTGGACGTGCGCTAGCATGAGGTACAGTAACGTATTCAACTGGATTTTTCTCAAGGACGCCTAGCTTAATAGCATACTTAAAAATTAGACCAGCATAATTCATATACATTTTTGACCGTGAATATTTTTTGGACCAACGATTCATAATTTTTTGGCAGTACAAAATGTCAATCTTTTTAATATCATGTCTACCAAAAGCCGGTAAAATTAAACGTTTAAAAATGCCCAGGGTTTTAAATAGCGTACTCTCTTTAACTGATGGTTTATAAGCGTCTAGCCAGACATGATAAATATCACGATAGGTTTTCACATCATTATGTTCAATCCCCTTTTTTGCTATTTCGACCATTAATTGGTTAGCAAAAACTTGTGCTTCACGTTTTGTATCAAACCCTCTTCTTTTAGTACGAATTTCTTGACCGTTAACCGGATCAATTCCAAGATATGCTCTTAACTCCCACGCTGTTTGACCATTCTTTTTCTTGTATTTTTTGTAGGTTGCCATTTTTATCTTTCCTTTCGTAATCGGAGCACACCGAATTTCGAAAGTAGGCTAGGCACCACCTCCTTAAATTGTTATAATCGTGTATGTAAAATGACTATGTAAAGATGGTTGTTTAGTTAGCACATCCGTAGCTTTGGTCGGTGAGGGATGTGCTATTTTATTATCCAAATTTTCCGGTAATTTTGTTACTCTGCTATGTCCGGAAAAGCAGTAGATTGCCAGTAATAATCGGCGTAGTTAGGTACATTGCTGTTTTTAAAGTTTTTAAGATTAAGCTTTTGTATTTTTTCGCCGCTTAAACTAGTTCGTAGTGCATGTTCAGTTGATTCGTTGCCGGCAGTATCTTCGAGCTTGGTGTCGACAGTAATGACAATTTTATTAAAGCTCTCGGCGTCGCCAGACTTTTTGAATGCTTTCCAGATGTCTACCGTGTCATCCCAAAAACCGCGCAAGGTTAATTTAGCAGTGAAATTGTCTTGTCCCTTTAAGTCAACGTACATTTCCCTTGGATTCCCGTATTCGCCGGATATATCCTTTACTTTCACATCAGGGGCATACTTTTTGATGAGCAATTTAACTTGGTCATCATTCGCAATACCGTTGTTTTTCACCTCTTTAACTACTTTTTTAGCACTTTCCTTTTCTGCAGCAGCACTGGCTCTTTCTGCTTTTTTCTTCGATTCCTGTTTGCTTTCTGAAGCGGCTTTTTCGCTGGATTCAGCTTTTTTTGATGATTCGTTTTTACGAGATTCAGCTGCTTCTTGAGCTTGCTCCTGCTTGTAGTCATCTGTCATCGAGTACAGACCGCCAAATATTAGCGCCAGCACTATACAGACAATCATGGCTTTTTTATTGGGTTTCTTTTTCCAATAATACCAAGCACCAAATATAAAAATTAGCGAAACAATCATAACAAAAGTTCCCAAAACTCCATCCTCCTAAAAAGATATTTTTACAGCTTTTAACGTCTTCAGGATTGGACAAAGAGGATGATTATATGTCGGACATTTTATTAAGCTTGTTAGTTACCTGATGTTCGAGATTCTGCGGGATGCCAAATACCTCCATAAATTCAACCGGATTAATGTCGTTGACAACAAAATTATCGCAGTAATAGTCAGCTAATAGTTCAATTGCCGTTGAATTAGCAGCGGCTTCAATTTTAGATTTAAAAGAAAACGCTGTGTAGTAGAGCACGCCGTCGTCATGATTGAGTAAGTGACTGATTTCGTGGGCAATCTGGAATGGCAATTCTTTTTGATTGTGCCAGTTTAAATTGATAATGATTTTATGTTGATCAGCAATCACTAAAGAAGGGGTCTCACATGACAGTGCACGGGTAGCTTCGATATTAATATGATTTTCTAGGGCTAAATTTAGTAAGTAAGTAATAATTTCATTCATAGACTATTTTCCTCTCAGAAGGCGCTTAATAATTTCCATGTCTTCCTTGGGAATGGGCTTGCCTTGATAAGTCATGATTACATGTTCGTCTTCAATGTCTATTTTTTTGTCTCCAGCATTATCAGAGTTAGGGTTGTCAGTATTTCCAAGCAAATAGTCAACAGAAACGCCTAGTACGTTTGCAACAGCTTGTAGAGTTTCCGTTTTGGGCGTTTGTTTTTTCCATTTATAAATTGTTTTAGCACCCAGGCCAGCTTTTTCCGATACCTTGCTTAAAGAATATCCTCTTTTTTTTGCAGTTGTTTTGATGCGCTCAAATAGCGTCATAAGTATTACTCCTAATTAAGTCTATTATTTTAGTATCCTAAAATATACATAATCTATTGACAAAGTATCCTTAAGGGTCTAATATAATAGACGTACCAAGTTGATAAAGAGCATGCATAAAGTTAAACAGCTTCAATTTTAAGCCGCCAAGCAAAAATAACAAGCTGAACAACTCCCTATGTAACGCGTCTTTATGTATGTAATTGTAGTACCCTTTTGGATACTTGTCAACTCACTTTAACAAGTATATGTACCATTTTATAGAAAGGAGATTTTGACTATGACTGACGAAAAGTGGAAATGGAAAGAAGAGTTAACACGAGCCCGCTTAAGTCAAGCTGATGTTGGTATGTTTCTAAATTTATCTGAAAGCCAAATGTCTCATCTGGTTAGCAAAATGGTTAGAGGAAAAGGTTTGACAGCAACTGCTCAAGATCAGGAGCGATGGAAACGTGCACTAGAATACATTCATTTTAGCCAAAACAAACAGTTAAAAGAACTAGCCATTAAATCTTAATTATGATAGTTAACAACCGGAAAGAAGGGAATTTTATATGGCAGCATTAATCAAAACGTTTCATCGCAACGATGGGAATATTGCGGTCGACGGGCGTGATCTTCATGATTTTCTTGATATAGAAACGCCTTATAGAAAATGGTTTCCACGTATGCTCGAGTATGGTTTTAACGAGAACAAAGACTTTGTTACGTTCGGACAAAAAAGTCCTATTGCAAATGGTGGTTATAAAAATATTGAAAACCACGCGTTAACTCTAAGCATGGCTAAAGAGCTGTCAATGATTCAGCGTACTGAGCGTGGAAAGCAGGCACGCCAGTATTTCATCCGCATGGAAGAACAAGCAAAACAAATTGGAAAATTCACGATTCCGAATAGCTTACCAGAAGCGCTGCGTTTAGCAGCTGACCAAGCTGAACAGATTGAGATTATGAAGCCGAAAGCGATTTTTGCTGATGCAGTTTCAGTTAGTCATACTGCCATTTTGGTCGGCGAATTAGCTAAATTGTTAAGACAAAACGGCATTGATATTGGTCAGAATCGTTTGTTTGCATGGCTACGGCGTAATGGATATCTGATCAATCGTAAGGGGACAGATTGGAATCAGCCGACGCAGCGATCCGCTGACATGGGGCTGTTTAAGGTAAAAGAGACTACTATCAATCACCCTGACGGCAGCGTATCAATCTCAAAAACCGTCAAAGTAACTGGAAAAGGTCAACAATACTTTATTAATAAATTATTGCAGGGGGCGACTAAATGAGTAATAAAAAGGTAGATCGCTGGAACTACAAGACTGAAGAATGGTTTGTAGACGGAGTGGAATCAGTTAAAAAAGCTCTTTATCATCAGCCATCACTCACGTATGAACAGGCTGATTATGTGCTGAGTCAAGTTTGTAGTGATTTAGCAGATGAAAAAGAGTTAACAAGTATTCGGGTTAACCGTTAGATGAGGTGAGCAAATGGAAATCCAATTTCTGAGCGATGAAATGCAGAATGAAATTAAGCAGTCAATCATCGACCTGGCCCAGGCAACTTTTGAAAAGGCTAGTAACCAGCACGTGCCGCAGTTTATGAATAAAAAAACTGCCGCAAAGTATTTAAATGTATCACAGGTCACCTTTGATAAATGGACGGTAAATAAAGAGCTACCAGAAATCAGGATAGACGGCTGTGTCCGCTATGACCGTAGAGATTTAGATAAATTTATGTTGAGTTTTAAAAATTAAACAATCGGAGCACACCGGAGGCATAAATGAGTAGGAGCGTTTTATAATGCGTAAATTTTTGAACGGTTTTAATTGCGGATTGATAGCTATCATCGTTGGTTTAGTAGTGTTTTGGAGCTTTGTCATTTGGCTAATTGTAAATCTATTATTTTAAAAAATTAGAAAGAAGGAATTTGAAATGGATAATCAAAACAATTTTGCAGGATTAGCAGATGCAGTACGTGAGGCGCAAAAAAATTACGCGGCAACTAAAATCCAATCGGAAATCCAGTCGGCAGCAATGATGGGTAAAACCACCGTGTCAATTAATCGTGACCTGCCATCGCAAGAAGCCGTTGATCAATTGCAAGCAGAGGGCTTTGACGTCACGATTTTGTCCGGCAAAGTCATTATCGACTGGGCCAGTCTGTAAAAGGAGGTGTTAAAAATGGGAGCTGTTGTATTAATTGCGATTTTTCTGGCGTA
>NZ_AYYI01000105.1:61294-62061 GCF_001436505.1 Loigolactobacillus rennini DSM 20253
CCGCTATGGCTGGGAAATGTTTGGTTTTGATGATGACGATAAGTCAGATGATGACAACCGCAAATACGTGGTGGCCAAATGGTCTACATGGTGTTTGCAGGATGAAAAAGCCGCACGTGAGGCAACACGTCCGGCTTGTCACAAAATAGTATAAATAAATTACGTCTTAATTATATAACAAAGTGAGGATTGAAAACAATGGTAAATGAGATCACAACAATTTTGCCGGATTTTACCGTTAAATACCAGCCGGCACCAATTGTAATCAGTAATGAGTCCCAGCTTAAACAGGCAGTTAGTGAGTATGCTGCCAAGTATCAGGATTTGGTCGTTACTGAGGAGACTTTGGCAGACACCAAAAAAGTACGTGCCGAGATGCGTAAAGTGGTTAACCAATTAGACGATAACCGCAAGCAAGTTAAACGCGGCTATGATCAGCCATTAAAAGAATTTGAACAGCGGATTAAAACGCTGAAAGGAACTGTTAACCAAGTTATTACCCCAATTGACCAAGGGATTAAAGAACTGGAAGAACGGCAGCGGCAAGCCCGACTTGAGAATGTTGAAGCTACGATAGCTGAGATGGCTCCGAATTATGGTGTAGCCCCTGAGGATGTGGAAATTATCCCAGAGTGGCTGACAAAGTCAATTAGCAAGAAAAAGCTACTTGATGGGATTGCGGGGACTATGACAATTATTAAAAATGAACAAGATCGAATTGCGGCTGAAGAACTTGCTGTAAAGAAGTATGCGGCGGCTAACGGGCA
>NZ_AYYI01000105.1:62127-63847 GCF_001436505.1 Loigolactobacillus rennini DSM 20253
CATTGATGCCGCGGTAATGCAACAAAAAGAAGCGGCCGAAAGCCGCCGAAAAGCCGCGGAAGCTGCGGCGGCAGTTGAAAAAATGAAACTGCAGCAGTACCACGAACAGACGGTAGACACCGAAACTGGTGAGATAGTTGCCGCCGAACCCAGCGTTATTGAGACTACTTTAAAAATCAGTGGCACTAAGCAGCAGTTAGTTGCTTTAAAAAAATACATGGACGAAACCGGTATTGAGTACGAACGTTTGGAGGTGTAGGCATGGCAACAACTAGCGAATCAGCTAATACGGCTAAAGTGGGTCTAATTGCCAAATTGTTGCAGGCAATGGCCAAAATCAAACCTGTTGATCGTGACGGTAAAAATCAATATCAAAATTATGATTTTCAAAGCGAGAGTGCGATTAAAGCGGCCGTTAAGGGCATTCTTGTTGATCAGGGCATTATGGTAATTCCCAGCTACGAAATTATTGGTCAGCGAGACGCGAAGACACGCAACAATGGGATAGTTCACGTGGTGGATGTGCTAGGGACGTATACGATTACCGACGGCCATGAATCAATCGTTAGTCGCTTTCCCGGCTCTGGGCAGGATAACGGTGAGAAGGCGACTGCTAAAGCATGTACCTCAGCGCAAAAGTATTTTTATAAACAGCTGTTTAATATTACCGATAAAAATGACCCAGATCCGGATGCAGACAATAGCAACTTTGCTACCAAACCAAAACCACAGCAACGGCGTACACAGACTCAGACACCACGGTCGCAGAATTATCAGCGTAAAAAGCCGGAAAGCTCTGGATCCACCTCAATTCTAAATAATGCCACGCGGTTGATCAAAAAAATGAGTGATAAATCTGGTGTGTCAGAACCGGATATTTACCAGCGGATTCTTGGTCAAGTCGGATATGAGAACTCAGAACTGCGAGAAGTTAAAAAAGCCGCCCAATTCTTTAACCAAGCACAAAATGAATGGCGCGCAATGGAGGGTAATAAATGATTAATATTGTGGCTTTAACGGGCCGTTTAACCAAAGATATTGAGTTACGCTACACAGCAAACGGGAGTGCCGTCTCCTCGTTCACCTTAGCGGTTAACCGGCAGTTCACCAATCGTAATGGCGATCGGGAAGCTGACTTCATCAATTGCGTGATTTGGCGCAAGGCAGCAGAGAATCTGGCTAAGTATACGCATAAGGGATCCTTGATTGGTTTAGACGGGCGTGTACAGACGCGTACCTACGAAAATTCGGAAGGTAAGCGGATGTACATTACCGAGATAGTGGTTAACAACTTCTCGCTGTTAGAACCTAAGCCAAAGGGACAGGGTGATCCAGATGTTACTGATAACGATCTGCCATTTTAAGGAGGTGCTTTAATGGCACAACGCAGAATGTTTAGTTTAAAGATTACGGATACGGATTCGTTTTTAGACATGCCATTATCAGCCCAGGCCTTCTATTTCCACTTGAACATGCATGCGGATGACGATGGCTTTATCGCTAACGTTAAGACACTGATGCGGATGGTCAAAGCTAATGACGACGACCTCAAGCTCTTAATTGCCAAACAGTTTATTCTGCCATTTGATAATGGCGTAGTGGTGATTAAGGACTGGCGGGTGCATAACTACATTCAAAAAGACCGCTACAATCCCACCGTTTACACTGACGAGAAAGCCCAGCTGGACGTGGACTCGAAGGGGTCGTATACAAAATGTAT
>NZ_AYYI01000025.1 GCF_001436505.1 Loigolactobacillus rennini DSM 20253
TTTATGGGTTTTTCTGTCCATTAATATGTTCAACTTAAATTTTACAATCTACCATATTAAAATTTCGCTAATGTAAATGCCAAAATGGAAAAATGATTAAAAAATCGTAAAAAAGTTAATATTAGGATGTTTATTCGTTAAAAAGGCTTGATAATTCAATTTCAACCGATAAATTATTCAATTCAATTTTCATTTTTTGCAACTTAACATTAAAATAAAGTAGTGTTTGCTTATTTTAAGCTATCCTAAAATGAGAAAATGATTATTTTTTAATCAAAACAAAAAGGCAGTGAATCGTTAAGCGATTCACTGCCTTTAAGATAATGATTAATTTTAAACGGTTAGTTGTAAGTGTTTATATTCATGCCCAGCTAATTGGACCCGGCCAACTTCTTGATAACCCATTTTAGTATACAAACGCTGCGCTTTAGGGTTAGCAACATCCACATTTAAGCCAATTTTATTCAATTTTGCTGTTTGCGCAATTGCTGGTAATGCAGCTAATAAATTTTGCCCAATTCCCTGATGCTGACAATCTGGTGCCACCGAAAGCGTGTCTAAATACCATTCACCAGGATAAGCCTCTTTTTCTTTAAAAAGCCGCTCATCAGTACTAACACCCATTTCAGGTAAAAGTGGTGTCAGTGCATCATCAATGTGTGCTTCCGCTGATTCAGGATAGCCAAAGGCAATGCCGACGATGCGGCCCTGCTGTTCATCAACAATGCCGTGACGATAACTATACCGATAATCTTCAGTCTGGAATGCTTTAATCAAAACTTTAAACAAGTTTTGTTGCGTCACTTGCTTTAAAATTGGCAGCTCCATTTCCTCTAAAACCATATTAATTAACGGAATCACCGCAGCAGCATCTTTTTTTTCAGCTGGACGAATCATTCAGCATAACTCCCTTTCTCAATTTAAACTCTGTTTAAAAGTCTACGTTAACCACTAGAACTTGTCAAAGATCAGTCATTGTTGCGCCTTGATCATCAATTTTTGTAGTGCTTGGTTAATTTCTTGCTGTGGTTTGCCAGCTTGCAGCATTGTTGCTGCCCTACACGCACCTTCCGTAAAAGCTGCATCATATATGTAAACATTTTTCTCCCCAAAGGCAGCAGCTAATTCAATGTTTCGGCGCGCACTGCCAAAATCATAAAATACCATTAATTCAGTGGCCAAATTAGCCTTAAAAGCAGTTTCAATCCGCGCCATACTAGTCCCAACATTATTTTTACTATCACCACCAGCAGCAGTGACACTCAGCTGTGGCGCAATGTGCTGCAATGTTTTAGCCAGTCCGACTGCCATTTCCTTTGTATGCGCCACAACTACAATTCCCACATTCATCTATTCAAAGTCCCTTCTCAAAAATTAAACCGCAGGTTGCGTTAATATATCCATTTTAACAATAAATGTGGCCTAGCAACATCATTTTTACAATTAGTGGTCATCATCGTTTTGCCAGCAACTGCTTTAAAGCAGTTGCTTTACTAAAATAATCTTGGAACCAGTGTGCTTTTAAAAAATACCAATTGTGACCTTGCTTACTGAGAACCCCTGAACTAACCCAACGGTTTAAAACTAAGCAACACCAATATAAAGCCCAATTTTGATGGGAAAATAATGGTAATTGGTAAAAAGCAGCTTGACGTTGTTGGCAAAAATTTTCTAATTGATTTAAGGTTACTTTCCCTAATTGTTCACAAAGCAATAGCAGCTCCACGTTTAACAACAAACTAGCCTGCCGGTTAATCGGCGGCATCGCTGGACTATGACAGCAAACAGGCGCACCAGCTAAATGATGGCCCCTTAAATAACAGCTCTGCTGCACAGATAAAAGCTTAGGGGCAGCCTGATTTAATTGCCTGTATAGACTAGTCGATTCTTTCATGCATTGCCGATAGCTTAATCCCTGGCGTAAAGGCTTTTTAATCCGCTTTAAATCAGAAAACAAATTGACTTGCCAGCGCATTTGCTGTGGGTAGCCTTGATGCGTAATGTGATGAATCAAAAGAAGACGTTTGGTACGCACTTGTAGATGCCATTGAAACCAACCCCATGCAGGTAAGTATTGTAAAAAAGCGTGTTGGCGCTGTGTCCAAGACTGGTTTTGATAGCGCTGCCCTAAAATCCAAATAACACGGTAGCCGGCTTGACGATAGCCTTGAGTTCGTGCACGAATTTTTGCTACAGAAATTGGACTACACTGAAATTCTAAGGCAATGTTTTCTTCATGGTGATAAATTAAAAGATCAGGTCGCTGTTGCAATGCAGGCAAATAGACTTCATAACGAAATCTAAGCTGCTGCTTACGGCATAATTCTCCCAACAATGCTTTTCCAGCTAAATGTTCAGCTGTTTCACCTTCTGCCGTTAAACAAGCAGTTCGCTGTTGATGCGCAAAGTGTGGCTGCAGGTAGTGACCAACTTTCAAAACCACTTGCCTGTGACAAGCTGGACAATAAAAGTGTTGTTGACGTAACTGCCGTAATTGTGCGCGTGAATAATCTAAACAATTAATCTCAGTATGATGTGCCATTTTAGCTATCAGCATTGGTATTCGCCCTCCTTTAACTTAAATTACGTTAAAAAAGAGCAGTTAATTTAAAATAATAACCCTGCCAAGCAAAGCTTGACAGGGTTATTTAATCACATGATCAGCAATTTAAAACATTAACGCAGTTACTACTTAAGTGTAACTTCAGCACCAACATCTTCAAGTTTAGCCTTAATGTCATTTGCTTCGTCTTCAGAAGCACCTTCTTTAATAACAGTAGGTGCACCGTCGACCATGTCTTTGGCATCTTTAAGGCCTGAACCAGTAATTTCACGGACAGCTTTGATCACTTTGATCTTAGCGCCACCAGCACCGGTTAATTCAACGTCAAATTCAGTTTTGGCATCTGCGTCGCCGCCACCGTCACCTGAACCAGCAGCTGCAACTGGTGCTGCAGCGCTAACGCCGAATTCATCTTCAATTGCTTTAACTAAATCGTTTAATTCAAGAATAGTTGCATCTTTTAATTGTGCAACGATTGCATCTTTATCTAATGCCATTTTATGTTCCTCCTATATAGGTAAAATAATTACACGACAGCTGAACTATGCTTCTTCAGCTTCATCTGGTTTTGCATCTGCAACAGCCTTAACGGCATACGCAACATTGCGTACAGGTGCTTGTAAGACAGAAAGTAACATTGAAAGCATTCCATCGCGGTCTGGTAACTTGGAAAGGTCATGGATTTCATCCAAGCTAACAATTTTGCCTTCAATCAATCCGCCTTTAATGACTAATTGATCAGCTGTTTCAGCAAATTTTGCAATAATTCGTGCTGGGGCAACAACATCTTCATTAGAAAATGCAACTGCGGTTGGGCCAACAAACGTATCATTTAATTCTTTGAAACCAGCTTTATCTGCTGCACGCCGTAAAATTGTGTTCTTGATGACGTGCAATTCAACACCGGCATCACGCAATTGCTTACGTAAATCTGTATCTTGGGCAACCGTTAAACCACGAGAATTAACCACAATAACAGAAGCGGCATCAGTAAATTGTTTTGAAACGGCATCAGCAATTTTAGCTTTTTGTGCAATTACTGCTTCGCTCACGAGACTTCACCTCCTGCAAGAATCAGAATGTTTAACACTCTGTGGTGATTTCTCCTAATAAAAAGCGTTATGCCTAAAGACACAACGCCGCTGAGAGTCTGTTTCATTCGGACAAACTTTCACCTCGGCGGGCCGTTCCACTAATGCGAAACATTTGAGACTAACGTCACCTGAGTCTTAGGTAGAAATATAACCGCATATAAACGTAACATGAAATATAAATCACGTCAAGAATAATTTTATTAAACGCCAGAAAAAAAGTGATCATGACATAGCGTGATCACTTTTTTACTGCTACTTAGAATGAAGCAGTATCAACTTTGACACCAGGGCCAAAAGTAGAAGTTACTGTCAAACTCAAAATGTAAGTCCCCTTAGTTGAAGCAGGACGAGCTTTAACAATTCGATCATTCATGGTACGGAAGTTTTCGATTAACTTATCATCGTCAAACGAAACCTTACCAATTGGTGCATGAATAATACCAGCTTTATCTACTCGATACGCAACTTGACCGGCTTTGATATCATTGACAGCCTTTTTAACATCCATGGTAACCGTTCCGGTTTTTGGATTAGGCATTAAGCCTTTAGGTCCCAAAATCCGACCTAAACGACCAACTTTAGCCATCATTGGTGGTGTTGCAACAGCAACATCAAAATCCAACCAGCCATCTTGGATTTTTTGAACTAAATCGTCAGCGCCAACAACGTCAGCACCAGCTGCTTTAGCATCCTCAGCTTGTGAGCCGTCTGCAAACACAATCACTTTTTGTGTTTTACCTGTCCCATTAGGCAGGACAACAGCACCACGAATTTGTTGATCAGCTTGTTTAGGGTCAACTTTTAAGCGGTAAGCAACTTCAACGGTTGCATCAAAATTTGCATAATCAATTTTTTTCACTAAAGCAACGGCATCAGCGACAGAATAATCTTTGTCCGCATCAACTTGCTCTAAAGCCGCTAAATATTTTTTACTTTTTTTAGCCATTTAAGTTTTTCCTCCTTGCAAATGTGGTCACAGGAAACAATTTCCTCCCACTTGATTAACCAATTTTCATTGAAAATCCGTGTACGCTTAGTCTTTAATTGTAAAGCCCATTGAGCGTGCAGTACCTTCAACCATGCGCATTGCAGATTCAACATCCGAAGCGTTTAGGTCTTGCATTTTAGTTTCAGCGATTTGACGTACTTGGTCGCTAGTTACAGTAGCAACTTTGTTACTATTCGGTTCGCCGGAACCATGTTCAACACCAGCAGCTTTTTTAAGTAAAACTGCAGCAGGTGGAGTTTTTGTGATGAAATCGAATGAACGATCTTCATACACATTAATCACAACTGGAATTAGCATGCCTGCCTGATCAGCAGTCCGTGCGTTAAATTCCTTGGTGAATCCCATAATGTTAATACCCGCTTGTCCTAATGCTGGACCAACTGGCGGTGCCGGAGTTGCTTTACCGGCAGGAATTTGTAACTTAACGACATTAACGACATTTTTAGCCACGAGACACAACCTCCTTAAGTCCGTGATGTGGTTAATTGGCCAAGCTGATTTTGGCCTCCCACGTTAACACGCCATCCATGGCGTATGCAATCAAAATTGCACTCAGCTAGTATAGCATGCTGCTACTAGAGAAGCAAGCCCGCTAGTGCAGGAAATACGCTACATTTTATCCACTTGATCGTAATCTAATTCAGTACTTGTTTCACGACCAAACATATCAATATTCACCTTTAACTTCATTTTTTCAGTATCAACTGCCGTCACCTTGCCAGATAAGCCTGAAAACGCACCATTGACAATCGTTACTGTATCATTAACGTTAAAGTCCACATCCGTGTGCCGAGCGCTCATCCCTAATTGCCGCAAGATACGTTCAACTTCTTCTGGTAACAGTGGCGCTGGTTTGCTCCCAGCACCATGACTACCCACAAACCCAGTAACACCAGGTGTATTCCGAACGATGAACCAAGCTTGGTCTGTCATGATCATTTCCACTAAAACATAGCCAGGAAATTCTTTTTGCATGGTAATCTTTTCTTTACCATCTTTAATTTCCCGTGATTCTTGTTCTGGCACCACAACACGAAAAATATTGTTTTCCATTCCCATAGATTGTGAACGTAATTCTAGATTTTCTTTGACTTTGTTTTCATATCCGGAGTAAGTGTGTAAAACATACCATTGCTTTTGAGCCGATTCAGTCGCCATCTTTGTTTCTCCTTTACATAATTTACATTAAACTTTTTAACGCCAAACAAAAAAACCTCGCTAAGCGAAGTTTTACAGTTACTGCCTCTGACAAGCAGTATACCAGAAAAATGAATTTCTAGCACCTTAAATTAATTAAAGATAAATAAATTTAAAATCCACTGAATACCATTATCTACAATTGCAAAGTAAGCCGCAAATATTAAAGACAACCAAATGACCGTACTGGTATCGTGGTGCAGATCTTTACGTGTCGGCCAAGTGGTTTCCCGCATTTCTTTGCGAACCGCACCTAAATAACGAAATAATTTCATTTGAAAACACAACCTTATTTAATTAACTAAAAGTAGTATCATAATCAATTTTTAAAATATCTATACAAATTACATGCTAGCATACACAGTAAAAAAAGTGTAGCTAATTAAAAAAGTAATCACGACCCAACGCTAACGCTAACGCAATCATTTGCACACCCTGAAATAACATTAAATTATGAATGGCGGTTTCAAAAGTTGTTGCTTTAATTTGCTTTTGATGAAAAATGTGCAAATTCTTTTTAATGTGAGGAAAAGTTAACCAGACTAATAAGCTTTCGATTGGTAATAGTCTAAATAACACGCAAATCGTAACGCTGGCAAAACACAAATACATGACAACATCATATATCCATAACGATCGCTTTATCCCCAAATAATAAGGTAGCGTAAACCGGCGATTACGAATATCTTGCTGTAAATCTGACATATTATCAGCAAACATAACATTCGCGTTGGTCAATATATTAGGCAAACCAACTAACACTAAAACAAGCAGCCAAACTAAATTACCAGATATTCTAAAATTAGGCCAAGTAAAAAATAAGCCCAATAACTGATTAAAATCAACGTTGACATAAACGGTGATGAAGAAAACGCCAAAACCTTCTGCGATGCCTGCTAAGCATTCCCCTACTGGAAAGCGTGAAAAAGGCAAAGGACCGTAAGTATAAAAAATGGTGACAAAAATACCTGCGCCTCCCATAAACAATAATAGTAAATTCGTTCGCCAAACTAAAACTAGTCCTAATAAGCAAGCAAGTACTAAAAAGACCAGCATTAATCTCAACGCTTGACGGATCGACAAATGCTCCCGGCCAATAATATTTGCCGTATCACGGTACTTTAAATCAACAGCTAAACGGTAATCCTGTACATTATTGAAACCAGTGACAAAAAAAGCAATGGCCATTTGCGCAATAAAATAAATCACAGTATTGAGCCAATTAACCGTATGAAAATAATAAGCAGCATACAAGACTCCTAAAATTAACGGAATAGCGCTAGCTGTTTTTGCATTCAAGCGAATAAATTCCAAAAAAAGCTTAAAAGTCATAGGATTCGTGGTTGATTTTGATGACATTCGTTTTTTCTCCTCCTTATTTAATTGAAAAATTAATCAAAATAATAGCGATTGTAACTAAAAATTGGTTACGGCATAACTCATTATAATTCAGTTAGACCTGCGATCAAAATGTACGTATAGGCAAAATAAATCACGTCTAATTTTAACTATTAACAATTTTTGCCGGACTAACTGCCTGAGCTACATGAAACTTAGTTGAATCAATAAACAGTTTAAAAAATGATTTAATCGTGAAATCAAGTTTTGGGACTTTGTATTTTTCTAAACAATAATTAAGTGCCAGTTTACCGCTTAATCAAGCTAAATAATAGGTAGATTATAATATCAGCGGCTCAAATAAGAGAATTTAAGTTAGTCATTCACAAATAAAATCTTTTTAGAGGAATGGTACCGCCGTCATTAACCTTTTAACAATAAAACTAGCTTGTGTAGACTGTCATTTTGAATAGACAAAGTCTTCCCGGTTTTGTATAATTTAAGTGATACCAGATGCCATCATATTTTATGAGAATTTTATTGTCGTTTGTATAAATTATCATTAAGGTAGAAACGACCCCATGCCGGTTTGAACACTAATCTGGCAACGGTGTCGTTTATTCGACTAATTAGCACTTAATTCTTGGCAATAATACTGGCGATTTGTAAAAGGGGTGTGTATTAATGGCTAAGAAAAATATTGTAGTGGTTGGTGCCGGTTATGCCGGTGTTGCAGCTACAAGGCGCTTAGCAAAACGATTCAAAAAAGATAGCGATGTCCAGATCACATTAATTGACCGTCATCCATATATGACTTATATGACAGAACTACACGAAGTGGCAACCGACCGCGTCCCTGCAGAATCTGTTCAATATGATTTAGGACGTTTATTTGCGCATAAGAAAAACGTCCAGGTTGTTACCGACACAGTGACAGCGCTCGATCAAGAGAAAAACATCGTTAAAACCGCGCATGAGCAATTTCATTATGATTACATTATTTTGGCAATGGGTGCGGAATCAAATGATTTTGGGACACCAGGCGTTAAAGAACATGGTTTCACGCTGTGGTCACTTGAAGATGCGCTTAAAATTAAGGAACACATCGAAAAAACAGTAGCGGCTGCTGCACAAGAACACGATGCTGCTAAGCGCAAAGCCATGTTAACATTTGTTGTTGTTGGTGGTGGCTTTACTGGTGTTGAAACAATCGGTGAAATGATCGATTGGCGTAAAGTATTAGCTAAAGAAAACAAGCTTGATCCTAAGGAAATTACGTTGATTTTAGATGAAGCGGTTCCTACGATTCTCAACATGCTAGACCGGCCAGATGCTGACTTAGCCCTGCGCTTTATGCGCAAGAAAGGTGTGGAGGTTAAAACAAATGCCCCCATTACTGAAGTTGGCGCTGACTACATGTCCCTTAAAGATGGGACACATGTCCCCACGCACACAGTTATTTGGACAGCTGGTTTAAAAGCCAACACAGACACTGATGATTTCCAAATGGAACAAGGCCATGGTGGTCGCTTAATCACTAATCAATACATGCAATCTAAACAATACAATAACGTTTATGTTGCTGGTGATTTGGCTTTAAACACTAACGAAGGTGATCGCGGTACACCACAAATTGTTGAAGCTGCTGAGCAAACTGGTAAAACAGCTGCTGAACACATCGTGGCAACGATTAAACAAACAACGCCAAAACCACTAAAAAGTAGTTATTCTGGCTTTGTTGTTTCCATTGGTTCCCATTACAGTGTGGCACATGTTTTGAACCGAATTCACTTAAGTGGTTGGTTTGCAACCATAATGAAGCACCTGATCAACTTGATTTACTTCATTCAAACTTTTGCTGGCTACTACATTTTCCAATACAGTATGCATGAATTCTTCCGTAATCGGCATGGCCGCAACCCATTTTGGGGTCACATTTCCCGTTATGGTAACGTTTTGTGGAGTGTGCCAATGCGAATATTCTACGCGTCAATGTGGTTAGTTGATTGCTGGGATAAAGTTCAAGGCAGCGGTTCGTGGTTTAACGGCAAACTTCGCCTACCTTTTACTTGGCTCTACCCTAAAGTAACTAGTGGTGCTTCCGAAGCAGCAACTAGTGCGGCCTCAGGAGCGGCAACTACACCGCCTGCTAAAGAATTCTTTAGTTTATCTTATAATTATGGTAAAGAACCAATGATGGTCTTCAAAGACTTGCCCCACTGGTATGAAAGTGTGACTAAATTTTTAATTCCTAACAAACAAACGGCTATTTTTATGCAGGAGTTCATGACTGTTGTTGAAATTATTATCGCCTTGTGCATTTTATTAGGTCTCTTTACTTGGTTTGCAAACGCAATGACAATCGGCTTAGTCGCTGTCTTTTGTCTATCCGGTATGTTTTATTGGGTTAATATGTGGATGCCATTTATGGCACTTGCATTGATGAATGGCTCTGGGCGTGCATTTGGCCTAGATTATTGGGTTGTGCCGTGGTTACAAAAACACCTTGGTCATTGGTGGTATGGTGACCTTAAACCAATTTATGGCAAACACTAATCAACCTTTGCCTATGGATGGTTCTGGGACTTACTCAGAACCTTCTTTTTTTGGAAATAAGGTAGAAAGAATGGTGTACACGATTTGGCTAAGAAAAAGTACCTTAAGCTGTTGCGCCCGTGGGACTTCATTATTGTAGCCTTATTGATCATTGGCTCGTTTTTACCAATTGCAATTTTTACAATCAATCAAAAATATACCCAGACAGCTGAACCAACAACTGCTAAACAAGTACGAACAGCAGTCATCAGTCATGACGGTAAAAAAGTGTACACACAACGTTTAACCGGACACAGAGGAACCAGTCAATACGTTTATAAAAGCCAAAATGGTAATTATAATAAAGTGAAAATTAAGGGTGGCAAAGTTGCAATTATTGAGGCTAATTGCCAAGACCAAATTTGTGTCCGGCGTGGTTGGATTTCAAAGCCTGGTCAAACCATTGTCTGTCTACCTCACAAATTATTAATTGAAATTAAAGTCAACCATGGATCACAAACACAAGGCGGCATGGTGACCGAATAAATGAGGGAAAATTAATGGCGCAGCCTAAAGTTCAAAAATACATTTTCATGGCCTTGTTAGTAGCTCAGGGCGTCATTATCGGTCTATTGGAGCGAATGATCCCTTTCCCTTTTGCACTAACACCTGGCGCAAAATTAGGTTTAGCCAATTTAATTACGATTGTTGCCTTATTTACAATGCCTATTAGAGATAGTTTTTTATTAACGGCGATGCGTTTAATTTTAACCACTTTACTTGGTGGGACGCTATCCACATTTCTATATTCAGCAAGTGGTGCAATTTTAAGTTACTTTGGTATGTTATTAATCAAGCAATTAGGGCCAAAAAGGGTTAGCATCATCGGCATTTCTACTGCCGGAGGTGTCCTACACAACATCGGACAATTACTAACTGCAAGTTTAATCGCTCAAAGTTGGACAGTGATGCTTTATTTGCCAGTGCTAGCGTTCTTTGGCATTCTAGCTGGTATTGCCATCGGTATCTCTGCTAATTATTTGTTTGCCCATGTTCGTACTTTAAATTATCTCAAAACAAGCTATGCTGAACTAAATAATGAAAAGAAAAAACCGCATAATCATTAGCGACTAGCAAAGGAAGTTGCAAGATGACAAAAATTAATGCAATGTGGCAACAATATCCTGGATTGGCACCAGAATTAACAGCTACTTTAACTTTAATGGAACAAAATATAAAAACGCATGATCCCAAAATAACCACGGCAATTCTCGAAATGATCCATGCTGGTGGCAAACTATTGCGACCGGCTTATTGCTTATTATTTTCAAAATTTCATACTGCGGATCGACAAAAAATGATTGCGTTAGCAGCAGCCATTGAAACGTTGCACACTGCTACGCTGATTCACGACGATATTGTAGATGATTCAGCTTTAAGACGTAATCAAGGTACCATTCAGGCACGCTTTGGTAAAGATACGGCAGTTTACGCTGGTGATTATCTTTTTGTCGTCTGCTTTAAATTATTAGCCCACTATACTAGTGGCCTACGTAGTATCCAAATTAATTCACGCAACATGGAGAAAATTCTCAATGGTGAAATTCGGCAAATGAAAATGCGCTACCAGCTTGATATGTCATTGGATGATTATTTATTACAAATTAAAGGCAAAACTGCTCAGCTTTTTGGTGCTGCTTGCTTTATCGGCGCTTATGAAAGTGGCAGTAGTCAAGCTTTCGCACAACAGAGTCAACAAATCGGCCTGGACATTGGTATTGCTTTTCAGATTGTCGATGATATTTTAGACTACGCGCAAAGTAGCACAGTTTTAGGTAAACCAGTCTTGCAGGATGTCCGCCAAGGCGTCTATTCTGCTCCCTTAGTTTTTGCATTACAACATGCGACGCCTGAATTAATTCAATTATTAAAAAAAGGACCCCAGCTAACTGATACAGATTGTGAACACATTCGCCAGTTAGTCATTGCTAATCGCGGCGTCGCTCAAGCTAAGCAATTAGCCGCGCAGTACACTAAAAAAGCACTAACTGGTATTCAGCGGCTACCAATTAATGCAGCACAACAAGAACTTTACCAATTAACACAACAACTTTTAGACCGTCAATATTAAAACCTAAAAGTGCCTGTGCCATCCAGTGATTAGCTACTGCACATTAGCCTAGGTGACTGAATAATTTATGTAATGGATCCTTTGGTGAGTATAGCTACTATTTCGTCAAAAGGTGGATTTTTGGCCCGAATATTTTTCATACCGCTAGCATTCATCATCAAAAAAGGCTGCAACAGAAGCGTCTACTTTTGTTGCAGCCTTTTTATTTACCCATTAATGTTCAAGATAAGCACTTTATTCCCAGCTAAACTTAAAATCAATTTGATATTTATCACGAACGTCCGTTAATGATTGTCTAACTGCCGGATTCAATGGCACCCCTTCTTTTGAACGTTTTAAATAAGCTAAATATTCTTTTTCGCCACCGGTATAAATCCGTTCCTCACCCTTAGCTTTTTTAGAAGCACGTAAGGTACGTAAAATCTCCCCAGCAGTTTTTTTAAATGCTGCAGGATCTGTAAAGGCATTGATGTCAATGGCAATGAAGAAATGTCCCAAATGATAAGGTTGCCGTTTACCTGCAGCGTCAAAACCAGATAACTGATGCAAGAAACTGCCACCTTGGAGTGCTGCAGATAAAATTTCAACTACAGTGGCATAATCATAGCCTTTATAACCAGCTAGTTCTTCACCAATCCCACCTAAAGGTGCTAACGCACAAGTACCGTCCACCAAACCCTTTAAAGCAATATCTGGATCAGTAACTGCATCCCCATTGGCATCGATTACCCAGCCATAAGGCATTGTTTTATGCATTCGCGCATAATGTTCAATTTTTCCCCGCTGAGTTATTGACGTTGCGGCATCAATCATAAATGGAAAGTCTTCATCTGTTGGAAAACCAATAGTTAGCGGATTAGTCCCTAACATATTTTCAACCCCAAAAGTTGGTGCAATTGATGGCCGCGCATTGGTACCCGTCATTCCAATCATATCATTTTTAGCTGCCATCAAACCATAGTAACCGGCAATGCCATAATGCGTTGAATTACGGACAGCAACCATCCCCATACCATATGCTTTTGCTTTATCAATCGCTAATTGCATGGCTTGGGTGCCGATGACATGCCCCATCCCATTACCGCCGTCCATTACTGCAGTGGTTTTTGTTTCACGAACAATTTTAGGGTGCGTGACAACATTTTGAATGCCAATTTCAATCCGATCGATGTAAATTGGCTTAAAACGGCCAACACCATGAGAATCAATCCCGCGTTTATCAGATTCAATTAAGACACGTGCACAAGTTTTTGCATCTGCTTCAGGTACCCCAACTGCCTTAAAACCTAGCGTCATAAATTTTTGCAAATTATCGAAAGTTTCATACTTGATATCTTGTACCATTTTGTTACTTCCTTTCTGCTAATCGTTTGTAACCGGTTTCATTTAGAGAATAGCACATTTATCTGGCTTGTACAATCCTTTATGATAAATTTACCGCGCAATTAATTGCTGCCACAAAGGCCATACTTTTACTTCACTATAGCGCTTTGCACTCTGATAAGCCCCATAACTAAGTTTGGCCCATTTCTGTTCACTTTCCAAAACTTGAACCATTTTTTCTGCTAACGCATTAATATCACCGCTAGGTACTAAATAACCATTTTTATCGTCTTCAATGACCTCGCGCGGACCGTAATTAATGTCATAACTTACTACTGGAACCCCATGTGCTAAGGCTTCTACCAAAGCTAAAGGCTGACCATCGCTTTCAGCCGTGTAGACAAATAATTGAGCCTGATTATAAGTTGTTGCTAAATCTTGATGGTATGGTACAAAATCAATCACATTTTGCAGATTTTCTTGTTTAGCCTGCTGTTTTAATTGTGTACTGACATTACCGTAGCCATGAATTGCTAAAGTTGTTTTAGGCAACTGCTGATGAACTTGCTTAAATGCTGCTAATAGTTGGCCCAATCGTTTAGTAGCATCCAGCCGTCCCACAAAAATAATTTTACCTGCCGTACGCGCTGTTAATGGCACTTTTGGTGCAGCTAAAGTTTTAGGTGCCACCGTTGCAGCTGGAATTGCTGTAATTGGACGTAGCGGTTTGTCCCCCAACCAGCGGATCAAATCGGCGCGTTGTTGTTGTGTTGCGGTAATGACACCATCTAATGCTGCCAAATGGTCATGCAATGCATAGACATAAGCGCCGTTCATATTACTAAAAACTTGATCCTGTGGGTCGTTTGCATGGGTTGTAGGTAGCCAAACAAATTTATGCGCAGTCGTTTTCATGTTAATAACAGGCCAATCTGCCGCTAATGGTCGATCAGCAATAAATATTCCCGGCTGGACGCGATTAAGTTCATTAAGGAAAAAGCGCATTAAGTCATTTTCTGAATCAAATTGCCAATCTTGTCCGTGATAGTTCAGCAAACGAATCGCAATTAATTGTTGTTTAGTTGTATAGTAACGTTCAAACAATCGACTGCCATCCAAATTATAAATTAAATCGCTAATCAGTTGCCCTGTTGGCGAGAAAAATTGGGTTGCAGCCTTAAATCCACGACAATCAAAATAAGTACGTTGAACCAAATTAGTTAACGCATCATAGTAATTAACGTAATATAAATGACCAACCGTTCCTGGGGTGAAGTAAACATCAGCAATCAATTGATCTCCTTCCCGGACATGACTGACATTAGCACCGGGATCAACGTTATAATCAGGAGCTAAATTAAGATCAGTTATCTTCAAAACTCGCGACTTTATTTGTTGACTACCACGGAAAAAATCATAAAGATTAACCATGTCAGTCGCAGCAACATGAAAATGTGCCATGTTTTGGTGGAGTAAAACATCAAAATCACGCGTCACTAACTTAGCAGCAACGCCATGACGCTTAAACATCGCTAATCGCTTTAATTCCGCATGCTCAACTCCTGAATTCAACGCCATTAAATATTGATTAACAAAATAAATCATGATTTCACCGCCTTTCCAATATAGAAATGCTTGACCTGATCAATTAACTGTTGCCAAGCTTGCCATACTGCTGCTTCAGAATAATGCTCACTATTTTGATAAGCGTGTTGGCTGTAAGCGGCTAATTTTTTAGGTTGACGCAACAAGTCATAAATTGCGTTCGCTAAAGCATCAACATTATTTACCGGTACCAGTAAGCCATCTTGATGATCATGCAAAATGGCCCGGGGACCATACTTAATATCATAAGCTACCTGTGGCAACCCATGGGCTTGTCCTTCTAACAAGGCTAACGCAAAGCCCTCCGCACGACTAGTCAAAACAGCCAGCTGTGCTTGATCATAAACATGCGCCACATTTTGTGTATAAGGCATAAAACGAACATAAGCACTCATTTGTAATTTATCCACTAGCTGGCGTAATTTAGTCCCTGTGTTACCATTTGCATAACCCCAAAAATCTAAGGTAACATTAGGCAATTTTTGGTGTACTTTTTTAATTGCTTTAATCAATTGGTCTTGTTGTTTCTCTTCTGATAAACGGGCAACCATCACGACCTTACCGGGAATCCGCTGTGACCATTTAGGGCGTGGTGCTTGCCGTACTTTATCAGGTACCACCCCAACTGGAATTGTAAAAACTGGCACACTACTTCCATAACGCGCCACAAAATCTTGTGCTTGCTGCGGCGTTGCGGCGATGACACCATTCCACTGCGCTAGATTATTTAATGCCAATTGATAATTATAATTTAGCGTTGCATGTTGAGGATCTGACGGATCGTTAACGTGATTACTGTGTAAATGCAACACTTTAAAAGTCGGCGTGCGCATCCGTAAAGTCGACCAGGCTAACTCATAAGTCCGATCAACAATAAAAACATTCTGTCCGTTATCCACGCGATTTAATTCATCCAAGAAAAAGCGCATCATTGCCTCTTGACCATTAAAGGACCAATCATGCCCCCGATAATTTAGCCAACGATACAATGTATTTTTAGTTTCTCCTTGTTTATTTTGCATATGGAAAGTCTGGTAAACCACGCGTCCTTGAGGATTAAAGACTTGCTCACTAACCACTTGCCCATCACTAGTATAAAATTGTTCCAACCCTTTAAAGCCGCGTGTATCGTACCAATCTATTTTTAATAAGTGACCATCAGCAGCAAAATATTGGACATTATTTAGGCGCGGATCTGTTGCGCTTAAAGGATTTACTTGCATTCGCAACTGTTTGCCCACCATAATCTGATAATGCTCAGCTACTTTGACAACCCGATATGCCTTGGGAAAGGTTAAATCTTTAATTGTTCGCTGTACAGACTTAAATCCAGTTGAATTTTGCAAAAAATCAAATAAATTAATTTGATTGTTCTCGGCAATACCTGCCGCTGCTAAAGTTTCATGTAAATGCAAGGAAAAAAAGCGCGTGACAATTTTAGCCGGCACACCATGCCGACTAAACAAAGCCAACCGTTTCATTTCAGCATGCTCAATTCCTGATTTTTTAGGATTAATACTAGTATTAACAAAATAAAACACGCGCGTGCCACTCCCTTAATGAACTTTGCTTCAAACATCACTTTACCACAAATCAAGCGTTTTACGTTAAATTACCCTTTAGTATAACAAATTGCTAACTAAAAAAAATAGACAGTCGATGAGGGCCTTAATCATATACTTAATACGCAGCCTTTAGCTTCATTGTCAAAAATGCTAAAATATAGATAACTTAATAGAAAAAGGTGAGCATATGAAAAATGGAACCCATATTATTACATTAGACAATGGTTACCATTTATGGACCCACACTGATGGTACTGGTGATATCCAGTTACTAACTTTGCACGGTGGCCCGGGTGGCAATCACGAATATTATGAAAACTTTGCTCAAAAATTGGCACCACTTGGTGTTCAAGTTTCAATGTACGATCAATTGGGCTCATGGTATTCTGATCAACCAGATTTTACCGATCCTGAAAATCGGAAACGTTTTTTACAAACGGACTATTTTTTAGATGAAGTGGAAGAAGTTCGGCAAAAATTAGGGCTCGATCATTTTTATTTAATCGGCCAATCCTGGGGTGGCGCGCTCACCATGCTCTATGCGCTAAAATATGGTCAGCACTTAAAAGGGGCCATTATTTCCAGTATGGTTGATGACATTGATGAATATGTCACCCACATCAATCAAGTTCGGCAAGAAGCCTTACCAGCGGACGCAATTGCCTACATGAAAGATTGCGAAGCACGCAATCAGCTCGATGACGAGCGCTATCAACACTACGTGGACATTTTAAACGCTGGCTATGTTGACCGGAAACAACCACCGGCAATTTCACACTTAGTAGACACTAGTAATGAAACGATTTATAACGAATTCCAAGGTAACAATGAATTTGTTGTCACTGGCAAATTAAAGCATTGGAACATCAGTGACCAAATCCACAACATCAAAGTACCAACGTTATTGACGTTTGGTGAACATGAAACGATGCCATTAGCAACTGCTAAACGGATGGCACAACAAATTCCGCATTCTCGTTTAGTAACAACCCCTAATGGCGGCCACCATCACATGATCGATAACGCGCCAGTTTACTTTGACCACTTAACACAATTCATTAAAGATGTGGAAAATGGCACATTTAACTGATCTTTATTTAATTGATCAGGTACTTTTTAAGCTTGGGACCTAAATTAAAACAGGAGTTTAAGATGACAGAAACAACAATTTACCTTATTCGCCATGGACAAACTTATTTCAACCGCTACAATCGAATGCAAGGCTGGTCTGACTCCCCTTTAACTGAGCAGGGAATTTTAGATGCACAACGCGTCGGCAAAAGCTTGTCACAAGTTACATTTAATCAGGCTTATTGTAGTGATACTGGTCGTGCCCGTAGTACCGCCCGCTTAATTTTAAAAGCAAATCAAGCAAGCCAATTGACAGAACCAGTTGAAACACCTTTTTTCCGTGAAGAATTTTACGGTTACTTTGAAGGAATGAATTCTCCACAAGCTTGGTTTATGACCGGTGCTTCCCATGGTAGTAGAACTTATACCGACATCATTAATGATTATTCGATTGATGCTTCCAAAGATTTTATGAAGGCAGCTGATCCTTTTCATGACGCCGAAAATAGTACAGAATACTGGAATCGACTGTTACTAGGCTTTGATATGGTGCGGCGTGATAATCCAACTGGAGCAACAATTTTACTGGTTAGCCACGGTACCACAACACGCAGTATTGTTGGTAAGTTTGGCCAAGGAAAATTTGATTTAAGCAAAAGTCCGCGTAATGGTAGTGTGACCAAATTATTGCTAGATAAAAGCGATATTCATGTGGCCTATTACAATCGGATTGACAATATTGATTAAAGCATTAAAAGAAAGCCTTATGGTATTAGAGACCATTGATGCCATTTGATTTAATACCCTATTTATTCAAAAGAGACTGTACCATACTGGCACAGCCTCTTTTTATACTTTCAATTAATTACGGTTCTTTAGTTAAAACAATCTTTTGATACAGTTTAACCGTTAAAACATAGTACAAACCATAAAGCACTAAGAAAATCAAAAATGGTAACCACAAGTCATGATATGCTTCTGGCAATAATTTAGTGACCGTGAACATTTGCAGACCAAACAAAACATGAATGATTCCCATAATTCCCGGCAAAATAAATAAGACACCAATTTCTTTTGCAATCGCTTGTCGCAATAAACGTTGTTGCGCACCAATTTTATCAAGCATCCGGTAACGTACTCGATCACTGGCAGCACCAGATAAAATCTTAAACATTAAACAGCTGGCTAACATTGCTAAGAAGGCAATTCCTAAGAAGAAGCCCATAAATTCTAAACCAGAAAGAACACTATTCATAATTTGGTAAAAATCATACTTAGTGGACCCGATGGCATAATTTGCTGGACTATGATTTTGTTTTTGATCTAATTGCGTGGTTTTCTTAATTGCATCCAAATTTGCAAAGAAATCCGTTGACACAATGGCTTTCACGGTATGGGACTGCCCAGACAGTTGGTCAAACTCAGCTTGATCAACTAATTTAATGTCTTTTTGAAAATCACGTGGTAGCAACAAATCCCGTAATGAAACTTGCCAACTAGGTGCTTCAGCCATGGTCATTTCTTTACCAGACATTAGCTGATATTTAGGAATTATTTGGTCCTTTCGCCAATTTTTTTGGACATAAAGTGGTGCTTGATCGAATTGTTCACGCACAAAGTAGACCTGTTGCTTTTTAACCTTAAACGTGTACTGACTGCTCCGCTTAGTGTCAATCTTCTGCGCTGCTTTTTTGGTTTCAGCGGTTGGATTGTGCAAGACCACATCATACGGCGCACTTTCAGTGTATGTTTGAATATTTTTCTGAAACCCCATACCAGTGGTGATGGCCCCTAGTGCAAGCGCAAATAGCAACGCCACCATCGATAACATTCGATTATAGTCGGCAATGCGAAAATTTAATTGTGCCAAAATAAAATTATTTAAACCACGGCTAGTGAACTTTTCTCGCCGTTGCAGTCGGTTTAACAGCCAAGTAAATAAAGAACTAAAGATTAAATAAGTTCCTAAAACAATAGTGACTAAAGCAATGCCAATACCAGCTAATTGAAAAACACCAATTTGATGCATCACAAAGTAACCAATTGCCAAACTGACAAATCCACCGATCATTTTAACAGCCGTACGTATTGGTTTCACTGCAACATGCGTTGGTTGTGCCGTACTTTTAAGCAACTTCAACACAGGTGTTTTCCGCAAAGTCCGTTGATTAATTAATGCCATTAAAATGAACAAAACAATAAAGAAAATCACTGTGATGAGGATGGCCGGCCAATAAAGGGCATTAAAATGCGCTGCTGTTGCATCTAAGCGTTGAATTAATAAATGTCCCACTACTGCCGTAAGCCCCCAACCGGCCAATAAACCGACAATAACGGATAAAGTTCCGATAACAAGCGTCTCTAAAAAAATTAATTGGCCCAGCTTACCTGCTTTGGCTCCTAACATCATAAATAACCCGTAGTCATGTTTACGCATACTGAGTAGAAATGAATTAGCATATAAAATATACACCAACGTAATGATGGCTAATAACACCGAACCAAACTGAAACACGAATGGTGCCACGCTAAATGTCGCATTTGCTTTAATAAAGCTACGATTGGTTGCAAGTGCTTCAAACATATAGAAAATAGCTGCCGCCATCACCAAACCTGAAAACAAAACTAAATAATCTTTAAATCGGCTTTTAATCCCAGATAATGATAATTTCACTAACATGTTTAGGCCCCCGTTTGTTCATTACGGCCTAAAACGCCAAGAATATCTTGGTAAAAAGCCTCTTTGCTTTTAGTACCTCGTTTTAATTCCTGACCAATCTGACCATCTTTAATGAATAAAATTCGCTGACAATAACTAGCTGAAAAAGGATCATGGGTAACTAGAAGAATCGAAACATGTTGTTGCTGATTTAAGCTTTGCATAGTATCTAATAAGTCCTTGGCGCTTTTAGAGTCCAACGCCCCAGTTGGTTCATCCCCCATTAAAATACTAGGTTGATGAACTAATGCGCGGGCTGCAGCCACTCGTTGCTTTTGTCCGCCAGATATTTCGGTTGGATACTTGGCTAAGATGCCATTAATATTTAAAGTTTGCGCAATTTTTTCAATCATTGGGCGTGCTTTTTTTGCGGAAACATTTTGCAAAGACAACGGTAATGCAATATTTTCATAGGCCGTCATATTTTCCAATAAATTAAAATCTTGAAAAATAAATCCAATTTCCTTGGCGCGAAAATCGGCTAGTTGATTTCCCCGTAGCTGATTTAATTCTTGCTGGTTAATTCGTACCGAACCAGCAGTAGGTTGATCTAACGTGGATAAAATATTTAATAAGGTTGTCTTACCAGAACCAGACGCACCCATAATTCCTACAAATTCACCGGTTGTCATTTGAAACGTTACATTATGCAGTGCTTCATACTGTTTTTCGTTTGCCTTTCCGTACACTTTACGTAAATGTTTAACATCAACTATTGTTGTTGCAGTCATCATCGCAACTCCTTTATAAACAAATTGATTTAAGTCAGTTCAACAACTGACTAAAATTAGTGTAACAAACCACTTTAGCAAAGTCCTGACGATCAAGTGACAATCTGCCAGATTAACCTAACAATTTTGTAAGGTCAGTTTAGGTAAATGTGATTTGCGCTAGTATTTTTTACTGTTTTTCACTATACTAGATAGGTTAAAACTTGATGGATAGAAAGGGCGATTGACGTGCAATTCATTAATAAACGGCAAAATAATCCGCCAACTGTGCCATGTTAAACAATAATAATCATTTTTATGGAGGTTAATTATGGCAACAGATGAATTAGATCAAACAAAACGTCAATATTTGAAATGGCCGGTGGTGGCATTAATGGATTTTGTCACGGTGATCGGCTTCGACGATATTATCTATAATTTTCAAAATCAAGGATTAGGTGTCGTGACTTCTTGGGTTGTCATGTTATTCATTTACGTCCTACCTTATTCCCTAATGGTAGGCCACCTAGGTTCAGTATTTAGTGCAGAAGGCGGCGGCCTAACGTCTTGGGTGCGCGGAACTAGTGGTGATAAAATCGGCTATTTTGCAGCCTGGTTCTACTGGGTGGTTGGTTTACCTTACATCGTTGACGTGGCAAACTCAGTGGTTATTGCCTTTGGCTGGTTAATCCACGGCAATGGTGATATTGATACTTACATGTCCAAGGCTTTATTCGGTGTCTTAACAACCGTGGTTTTTGTGGGCTTTATTTTCTTTGAACATCTTTTTAAAAACAAATCTTTAGCTATTATGAGTGTGATCGGCGGTGGTTCAATGTTCATCATGACAATTTTATTTGTTGTGATGACCGTCGTAGCACTAACTACTGGTGGTCACATCGCCACACAACCATTTACGCCACATGCGTTTATTCCAAAAATTAATGGCCACTTTTTCACAACTCTAGGCTTGTTGATTTTTGCAATGAATGGGGCAGAGTTGGCAGCACCGTATGTTACTGATATGAAGCATCCGCGTAAAGATTTTCCGAAAGCAATGATTATGATTGCCGTGATGACGGCCTTTTTGACTGTTTTTGGTTCATTTTCTCTAGGTGTTTTCTTTAATGCTCACCATTTGCCAAATGATTTGAAAATGAATGGCTCGTACTATGCTTTCTTAGCTTTAGGACAGCAATTCGGTTGGGGCAAAAGTTTGATGTATATTTTTGCAATCACACAGGCAATTTACATGTGCGCTCAATTAGCGGTTTTACTAGATGCTGGCACCCGGGTTTTCTTAGGCGACATCAGTAAAAAATACATGCCAAAACAGCTGGCAAAATTAAACGCTGATGGCCTACCGATTAACGGTTATTGGATGACCACTGCGATTTGTGCCGTCATTATGTTTTTAGGCGGCCTGTTACCTGAAATTAATGATATTTTTAACTGGTTACTAAATTTAAATGGAATCGTCTCACCTTTTGCAACCTGCTTTGTTTTCTGGGCGTTTATGTTAGTTCGCTTGCATAGTCAACAATACCCAACACCAGCTTATACTTACATCAAAAGCGATCGGTTAGGTTTTCTAGTGGGCGTGTGGATGTTTACCATCACGTTTTTTGCTGCAGCAGCTGCGTTTTTCCCGACAGATGCCCAACCCGGTACCCAATTATGGACGGACTCACTGATCATGAACATTGTCGCCACCATTGGCTTATGTGCGATTGGCGTAATTATGCCAATCATTGCCCGGCGGCAACGCGAAAACGCAGGCAATGCGTTCACTGGCAGTCAATGGGCGTTCAACGGATTACTCCTTGCACTCACAATTGGATTAGGTTACTGGATTTCGCGGTTACACCACATCGCTTTATTGCACCGTTTAACGTTTATTTTAATCTTAATTGCTTTATTCAGCCTTTGTTTGTACATTCTTTATCACCGGCGACGCCAAAATTCTTAGAATCTGTCATCCTTTAAAACTAGCCAGTTTAGTCAAATGATGCTAAGCTTTTAGTGAACCGATTTTCTGGTTAATTTAATTTCGCACACAAAAGGACAATGGCTATGCAATCAACGACACAAAAACAAATCGCTGCTGCATTCAAAACATTAATGCTAAACGTTCCATTTAAGCAAATTAGTGTGACTTTAATTATGCAACAAGCGCAATTAAGGCGCCAAACTTTTTATGATTATTTTAAAGATAAATATGATCTATTAGCTTGGATTTTTAACACTGAAGCTGGTGCTGATCTTGCAGAAAACTTAGATTATGAGCATTGGACTTCATCACTATTAGATTTACTACGCTATTTAGCTGCTAACCGGCTATTTTACCGTAACGCATTAGCAACTAGCGAACAAAATTCCTTTGACCGTTATTTTTTAGCTCACACCAAGCACTTAACTGATAAAGTCGTACATGACTTGTTACAAACTAAAAACATTCCCTTGACTGGTGCATATTTGAGCTTTCTACGTGAATATTTTTCACGCGCAGTGGTCAGTGTCATCATTCATTGGCTACAAAGTAACCGACCTGCAACACCTGAGTATTTAAGCCACCAATTACAAACTGTCATTGAAGATACAATTAGTGGCTTTTTGAACCGGGTACAAAAAGAAGTTGACTAAAAATAAAAACAAGCTGAACATAATAAGTGTTCATAAAGTGAACCCCTAACGTTGGACAACTAAATCCAACGTTAGGGGTTTTACTAT
>NZ_AYYI01000106.1:0-9085 GCF_001436505.1 Loigolactobacillus rennini DSM 20253
TTGCGTAATCTGCGTTACTAAATTTGTTCAAGTTATTTCTTGCAATCTGCCTTATAAATTAAATTGCCAATAAACATGCATTTTAGTCCATACTGATTTAATCAGCTACAAGGATCATCGGGTTGCATTAGCATGAGCTGAGCAATTATGCCATAAGGCTACTAATACAGGTATTATAATAAATGGAAAAGCTTATTAAAACGACTCTTTATTTCTACGTGGATCTTTTTCTCCAGTTGCAGCTTCCATGCCTTCTGTGGTCACAATTAATTGATGCCCAAAAAGCCGATAACTTCCTTTTGGCCATTTTTCTGGGCTCTGTTTTAAAGATGTACGGACATAAGTTAAATTTTTACCCCAAATTTTTGCTGCTTCTTGTGATCCCATAATATTAGGATCATTCAGATTAATTTTTACCATAATGATACCCCCACCACAAAAAGTAAAACACAAATATAATTGCAGTAATATTTGATAATTCACTTATAATAATAATGTTTTTACCAATTAGTAAAAACACAAGTTGCATAACATTAAATATGCCAGTTGCTACCGCAATAATTAATAATATGATATTCTTATTCATGGGTCGTAGGCAATGAAGGTATACCAAAGCAGCGAGTCCTTACACTCGCTACTTGGTTCAATTATTTATCCTTGTGGTTGTGATAACTTTTTATTGCTATCACAGAACCAATTATCGCACCAGCTGCAACTGTTATGTGTTCGATAATTTCGGATATCGTTTCAACTAACTTCATTGCTTACCTCCTTTCTTTATACTTATATAATAACTCTTATAAGAGCTAAAGTCAACATTATTTAGCAATTAATTAGATAAATTAAGCATAAAAAAGACCCACCAGCAATAGCCAGTGGGCTGTAAGTTAAGGAACCTCAAAAAGAAGTTCCTTTTTAGTATAACATAAAAACTATTTTGATTTATTTTTTAATTGCTCTAATTTTGGTTTAACATATTTAAGCCTTGCCTGCTTTAATGCTGCTTTAGCCTCACTTAGCGTTTTAAACCGGCCGATATAATAACACTTACCGGCAACCGTCAGCTGGACTAAATAACGGATATCTTTGCTTTTTAACGTGACAATTGCAATATTTTTATAACCACTCCGATTAGTTTTGGGCTTTTTACGCTGTAAAAGATCAGCTGCCGTATGATGTTTTCGCAAGTCATCAATGTGTGACAACATTTCTGGTGCCAACTCCTTGCGGCCATGGCCACAACTAACCACCTTACCAGTAATTAAGTTAGGCGTACTCGCTAAAAAATAGGTACCGCAATCACAAAGCAATTGCCACAAAATACTGCCATCAACATCCCGATATTGCGTATTATGCAATACCCTAGCATGGCCAAACTGCTTTCCAGTTAAATCGCGCCGCCAAGCTTTTTGCGCCCCATTTGGGATAGCAGCTTTTAAAAAGAGTTCTCGCTGTTTTTTGGCCTCAGCAACTGTGTCATATGTGCCAACTCGCTGCATCTTACCTTTAATACTAACTAATGCGTGATAGCGGTATTTGCCAGTTTTGGTCCGCCGCTCATTAACACCAACCGGTAGCGGATTACCGTTATGATCTAATCTTGCCATAGTGCTCTCCTACTCTGCCAGTAAGTCGGCTTTGTCAGGATTATCCCAATCACACCAGTCTTCCATGTCTTCTGGCTGAGCTTTCATGGCATCCTCATCAATGTACCAAACTAATTCATATTTCTGGTTGTCTGCTAGCGAGCGACCAACACCCGTTACTACCAAGTGCGGGAATTGTTGCAATTCATCTTTTGCTTCATAATATTCTTCGACATCACTGCCCGGTGCTTCAATGATTTCAAATTCTTGACCTGCTACTTTAACTGTATCCATTTTAATAACTTCCTTTCTTGTGTTCCTCAACCTTACAAATATAGTATAACCCCTAGGCCTTCCTTTGTCAATACTATAAACAAAAAAGGTTTACAATATTGCATAAAATATAAAAAGCAAGCCTATTATGACTTACTTAATAAAATCTGGAATATAACACAATGTTTGATTTCGATGTTGCCAACTTGGTGGCTTGATTGCGGTCTTGTCAACAAAGTAATCAGATACATCATGACCTAGCTCAGCTTGATATTTAGTGGGCCACGGTCGCATTAATCCATGCTTGGGGCTCCAGAGTGACCAGTCCTCAGCTATTGGCTCTACTGACCACGATTTAACCCGGCCCCAACCCACGCTGCCTTTTTTGCCCAAGGCTTTCACGTAATTTAAATATTGCGGGATTTTCTTGATTTTACCGCGACAATAAAAGACGGGGTCACTAATCACTCGGATTGTTTCAGCCGTGTGATAAGCCCGTTGGACCCCCACACTAGGATTGATTTTGCCTTTATCTTTATCTAAATAAGTATGTCCCCGCTCCCAATCGGGCTCGCTGTTCCAATACTCAGTAGTTTGCGCGTACTGCTGATAAAAACCCACCGATGCTTGGTACAATCCGTGCTGATCTTTAGGCAAGGGTAACCCAATTAATAAGTCGTCCAGTTTGAGGGTGCCTAAAACTTTTTCTGGGTACCAACGCTTAAACCAAGCGTAATAAATAATACTGGCAAAAGATAGCAACCCATCAGCGCTATTAATCCGGCCATCGACCAAGTGAGCAGTAATCTTTAAAGGCTCAGTTGCCATTTTTTACCCTCCAATAGCTTGATTAATTGCGTCATGTCGGTATTAGCATAAATATCTTTAAGGTAAGTATCGTATTGATCTTTAACCTGTTTTGCCAATGGTGCTAGTTGTAGCTTACCACCAGTAATCGTTAAAAATGGCGTTTGGCTGTCGTCATCGGTCTCTTGCAGCATGGTCAAATCGCATAAACCAAAGCCTTGGGCAGACATACCACCCAGATACGGTGCCTGGGCCCACTCAGCCAAACAGGACACCAATGCACCCAATTCCAACTCTGTGCAGTCCACCTCTAGATTATGCCACAACTGCGTGTTGGGGATTAGATACTCAATGCCGTAAAGCATTTGCGCAGGCAGCTCAGACTTAGCTTTTTTAGCTGTTGTTTTGTCCAAATAAGTACTTAGTGTCTGTTTGCTATCGTCTAGGCGGATAAATTGTTTATCCTCGGTCATCCGGCGCCAGGATAGCTTTTGGGCCTGGTAATCAATTGGATCCAGATTTGCTGGGACAATTGCGGTCGTCTCAGCACACACCGGATAAGCAAAGGTCTGCGTGATTTTGCCGGCTAGAATTTGATTGCCAATCGCACCGCCCAGTAATGACAACAGCGGGAAATAATGGCGGATAGCCTGAGCTCGGGAGACATCAACGACTTGATTGCCCGACAAGTTACCCCCGGTAAAAATTAAATTAAAGGCTTTTTGCGGTAATTTTAAGTGGTCCCAATGGTTTAATAAATACTTTGCGCCTTGATCCCGCCAACCACCACGTAAAGCGTTGCCTGAGTAGGCAAAAACCTGCTCAATTTCGCTGCCGTTGCGTAAGGTAACGGTATTTAATTTTTTGACTACACTATTAGGATCCACCGCCTGATGTGAGAGTGGTGCCTTTAACGTGTAGACTGAGTTAAATTGGTAAACTGGCATTAATTTGCCTCCTTTTGATTGCCCAGACGCTCACGTTGGATCCGATCACGGACTAACAAAATAATCCATTGGGGCGTCTCATAAAGAGAGGCAAGGATCTGCTTTTGCTCCGTAGCCGTCAAATCTAAAATGGCTAATAGCTCCGGTGCTGGCTCTAAAGCCACTGCGCCCATTTTAACCATGAGTTGGTCTAAAAACTGCGGCAAATTGGGCGCTCGCTTAGCGGTTACCTGCACCAATCGCATAATCTCGCCCCACATGGTCAGGCCACGTGGCCCGTAGCCCGTTTTTTGCGCCCGGTGCACCAAATAGACAATTAATGCTGCTCGGGCTGCGCTTTTGCGCGTCGTGTCAAATCCAAGTACGATAATGCCTCAGCCTCCTTAATTTTAGTGGCAACGTGGATAGCCAGTCCAAAGCTTGGTTGCTGTACATAATTGGCTAGTTTTACCATGATTGTTTTAACGCTGTCAAAGTCATAATCCTTTAAATATGCGTAATTGAGTTTGCCTTGGGCTAGTTGTTTTTTACTAATGCCAATACTATATAAAGCCTCCACAAAGTTAACTAGGGGTTTAAACGTCGGGTCAATTAGTAAAGTCTGATTTTCAAACTGGCAATAAAAGCGACTCTGCTGATAAGAGATGCGGCTATGCAAAGCCAGGTGCTTTTGTTGTGAGACGGTGCACACTAGTACAAACGGCGGCTTTGGTGGCTTGATTAAATAATCTCGCACTTGCCAGCGGTTTAAAATGCTCAAATGGTTTTTAGTCGCACAAAAGCTATAGCGATCCAGCGCCATGCGGTGGTACTTAGTGTTTAGCTTAATGGTAAAGTAGCAAGCCGGACCTACGTATTGACTACTAGGCGCCTTGTGCTGCGCCCAATTTGTATAGTTAGACGACAGCGCTTTTTTAACCGGCACGCCATACCTAATTGGTGCCCCACAAATTGTGCAGCGCGTCTCCGCTTTTACGGGGACGCATTTATCCATTGGATCGGCAAAATAGCAATCAATTTTTTGTTGACCATTGTCATAAGGTAATGGTTGGGGGGTTTGCTGCCAAGCCTGATAGATTAGCTGTGTTGGTGTCAATCCAACCACCTACCTTATTTAAAATTAGTGGTAATGGGATGCTCGCTTGCTGCCAATGCATCGTTCATCCGATCGTTGGCGCCAGCATCAGTAAAAATATATTTTAATGTGGTCGACCCTTCTTGATAAGTTAAAATAAGATCATTAGCCAAATATTGGTTGTCATACTTAACGGTAAACCCTGTCTTGATTAAATCATTAAACAAATATTTAGCTCGGTTAAAGCCCATTTTGCTTTGGCCAGCGGCCGGGTCTTCCAGCGTGATGCCTTTAACATAAGTACCTTTACGGACAGTAATTTTCTTAATGTTTTTTTCAAAATAATCAGTTAATTCCGGTGTTTTTTCCATTTTTAAGCACTCCTTATTCGTCTTGGTAATTTTTAAATAATAAAATTAATTGCGTAATCTCGCTAATGGTCATGTCTTTTAATAGGTCAATTGTATCTGCCATTGCCGGATCTTTGTTTTCCAACTGGTCGCCAACGATCGTTAACTGTTCTGTCAATTTTTTGATAAATAGGACAAATTCGGTTTGCTGGTCCCCAATTTGGGTTGTAATCCAGCTGACCTCATAAGCCCGGGCTAGCTTAGTAACAATTGTCCAAGCCGCTTTTTCAATGTCCGTTTTGCCGCTGCGATAATTTAAAACGCCATAGCGGCTAATATCAGTAATATTAGCTAGATAAGTTGTGCTGATCGATTTATCTGCCAATATTGCCTTAGCCTTGTCCATATCAGTTCCCAGCTGGTCGCGCCAGCTGTGTTTATACTCGGTTCTGTCTGCCATTTATTTAGCTCCCTTTTTTAAATTTTTAAGCAAAAACTAATTTAACATCATCATCATACGTTACCTGAGCATTGCCATCTTTAACAATAATATAATGACTATCACCTTTGCCACGGCCATAGTTATAAATCCCATCGGTTAAATCCCAGTGACCTAAGCCATAGTCGCCCAAAAACTCACGTTGCAAGCCATAACGTTTACTCAAACCAGTAATCTTAGCACACCAAGCAGGCCGATTCCGGCTTGTTTGCACTAACAAAACATAAATTTTGTCTTTTGCATAAACAATTTTTAAGCTTTCCACAAAATATTCAGATTTCTTGCCGCCAAACCGAACGGCTCCCATTGCTGCTAACGCCCATGCTTGTTTAAAGATTGCTGATTTACTCATCTCAATAACTTCCTTTCGTTTTTGTGTTCCTCAACCTTACGTACTTAGTGTAACTCCTAATCTCGCTTTTGTCAACAATATAAACAAAAATAGTTTATAGTATTTACCATAGCGTATAAAAAATAAGCCTACCCCATAACGGAGTAGGCTATTGTTGAATCGATAGATTTAGTTTTAGTAGTTTAACGTTTCGCCGGTGTAAATCAGATTAGTATTACTGATCCCATTTTTGCTAGCTAACGTACTAACAGTAGTCCCTAAACGGGCGGCAATGGCAGATAAGCTGTCACCGTATTTAACCGTGTAGCTGCGCGTGCTGGCAGCCCCACCACTAAATTTAAGTTGCTGCCCAACCTGGATCTGGTCCCAGTTAGTGATGCCATTGTACGCGGCTAGCGTTGCGGTGCTTAAACCGTGACTAGCAGCGATTCCGGATAAGGTATCGCCACTTTTAACGGTATAAGTGCCGCTATTAGTAGTCGCTTTACCATTAGTGGTTAGTCTTTGCCCAACGGTAATAAAATCAGCGTTGCTAAGGCCATTTAAGCTAGCCAGAGTACTAGTGGTAGTGCCATAGCGGGCCGCAATCCCAGAGAGTGTGTCCCCGCTTTGGACCACATAGGTACTGCCAGTTGCAGTCGCATTAGACGTATTAGTTACGTTTAAAATCTCGGCGTTTTTACGGTTGATCCAGCTGTTGATGCCAGATAATAATAACCGCTTGCCATTAACTTGGGTGACTTGATAGTTTTGCCCCTTGACCCAACTTGGGATTGTCTCGCCGGTCGCCCAACGGGAGGCACTAAAGTTGACCTTGACCGTGTCCCCAACCGCGATATCCCGCTTAGGCGTATTATCGGCGGTCTTGCCTGCGTCAATTGCCGGCGTGGACGTGTCGGGCTTGCTATTGTCACCTTTGCGGTAGCCGTTATCGGTAATGCCAGTTAAATCGACATTGCCATCAAGGCCACCCGCAATATAGGTTGACGTAAATTGGAAAATCCCGATGTTATTCCAGCTTGGAAAATAGTTATAGTTTGGCGACGGTGTCACCTGATAATTAGGATACTCGCCTAACCAGAGCGTCACGGTTTTAGACAAGCTGAGTAAGTCCACGTGCGCCTGCAAAAAGGCTTTGTAACCATACAAAACGGGCGTATAGCCTGCGGCCTTAATCCGGTTTAGTCCATGCTGCATCGCCGCTGTGGTTGGATTACCTGACTCCACATCTAGGGCGACAATCGACTTTTTAGGGGTTTGGATCTTGGGTAAATAATGGTCCAGTGCCTGATCAACCTCGGCCACCGTCGATGCCTGCAAGTAGATATAACTATGAGCCCGCTTACCCTGGGCGATGGCGTATTGGACTTGCGTCGGGTAAGTGCTTTGGTCGGCAAAATAGCCATCATAATAGCCGCCAACTTGGGCAATGGCAAACTTATCATGGGCATAACCAAAGACACCGGTACTGCCTTGGTACTTGGACCAGTCAACCCCGTAATCGCCTTTAGCCGCTTGGGCTGGTTGGCTTAGCACTAATGGCGCCACTAAAAAAGCCACCGCGGCGGCGACGACTAGCTTAGTTGCTGATTTAGTTTTATTTGGTCTCATGGTTGGTCACCTCCTTGTTAGTAGTTGGCTTTTTGATCAACGTGTAGTAGCCCGCTGCCTGCAGCCCGCTTAAGATGCCAGCTAAAGCGTAGATCGCGTAAGAGTAATTAAACGCCCACGCCCAGATCAATCCGATAACGACCCCGATTAGCAAGGGCAACACGGGCGCTAGCTTGTCCTTAGCAGGGATGATCTGCTTTAATAGTTGGGTTAACCCGCTGACAATCGGCCCCAGCACCACGGCAATCAGGGTCAACTGCTGCAACTCGTCCTCCATTTACTCACTCCCTTTTTTGTGATGCTTATTAAACAGCGTTTTGAGCTCCTCATCATGGCGGGCGATATCGATATCATTACTACGGATACGATGATAAAGGTCCTTGTGGATCAAGGCGGCATTACTGCCGAGGCTCTCTACTTGCTTAGATAAATGATCAATTGCCCGCTGCAGCCCCCGGTTGGCCACTTCCATCGGCTTGGTGATCACGACATGTGTTAGCCAAACAAAAAAGGTGACCAAAATCACCAATACGCCCATAATGGCACTCAGTTCTGGCCACGTCAGGCCAAAAAAATAGTGTGGCCCCATGGTACCACCTTCCTTTTTATGCATAAAAATAACCGCTGCTAAGCGGCTTTAACACTGTCATATTGCGCTTGGGTGATCATCGCCGTTTTGACAAATAGCGCCATATCATCATCGTTAAACAGATTCTTTTTGTAAAAAGTTAAAATATATGCCATTATTTATCCGCTCCTTTCAGCTGAGCAACTTGTTTTGTCAATTCAGCCAACGCATTTTGCGCGTCAGTTGCCGTCTGCTTAGTTTGTGCCAGCTGTTTAGTTAACTCGGCCATTGCTTGTTCCTGGTCGGTTGGTTCCTCGGGTTCCGGTGCTGGTTGATTTTTTAGCCACTCTTCACGTGTGACCCCCACCCATTTACCATTAAACGTCCGCGGCTCGTACAAACCATCCGTGGGCCTGATATCCGTTGCGTTAGCCGGCACGGTAGTAGCCGCATCGACTAGCTCACTATGATCAAATTGCTTGTTGTTATCATAAAAATAAATTAATTTATAAGCCATTGATAGACCTCCTTAACCGATTATTGTTTTATCAAATCTCATTGGTGCCTCAATATCGTCAGTCGTACAGTCTCTAAAAGTAATGCCATCGGTATCGATAGTTAAGTTGGCATAGGCATGGGGCCTGGCTGTATACGCAATGATGCCAAAACCTTTAAAATCGTTAGACAGTAAATTGCTTGGCAGTGTAGTGATCTTGATAAAACCTGTTACTGGTTTCGTGCGGGTCACCGCACCCAAAAGCTCAACCATGTTGCCATATTTACGGGCAAAAACGTCACCGCTAAATGGTGCTAGGACACTCAGTCTGATCCAACCAGTGTCCTTTGTCAGTGCGGCAAAATTGTCATTCACGGGTTTTTCCCAATTACCTTGTGCATGTGCGATCTGTTGCATTTTCATTTAGGCCACCTCCATTTCGAGGTGGCTTAAAATCCCTTTAAAACCGTGGCTCAGAAGGGTTTTACGCCCCCCCCCCCCCCCCCCCCCCCCCCCCCCCC
>NZ_AYYI01000106.1:9125-13408 GCF_001436505.1 Loigolactobacillus rennini DSM 20253
TCCCATTTTGCTTCGCCAAAATCAATTGGTATATATTGTGTCATGTAAAACTCCTCCTATTTATTTAAATTTAGCATTGGTTGTTTGGATCCCCACGGTGGATACGCCACTGGTCAGGTACAACCAATGCTTGTCACTACTATAAGTGGTTATCAATTGGTCCGGATTAAAATCATCCAGATACTTTTTGACTTGGGCTTGATTAATTAAAAAGGCCACGGACGCATTACCATCAGTAAACTCAGCTTGCACTGGTAGCTCGTGGGTAGACTTGACCCCAAAGTAACCAGGATCCGGCTGTGGGATGCCGGCGCCATACTGATAAAGGTAGGCGCTAAACCGCGGAAAATCACTACTGGACACACCGCTGAGATCAAGCTGATAAACCCCATATTTGTGTTGCGCCAAGTCTGCTTGTAAAGCATCAAATTTTGTCTTAAGGGTCGTAAAATCAGTTAAACTGACAAAGTCATTTTTATCCAGCTGGGTTTGCAGCGCATCCAGTTGCTTTTTTAATGCTTTAATTGTGACGTTCAAGCTTGATTTTGGATCTAAAACATCGTCTAGAGCCGCATTGACCTGTGTTGTTATTTCTTTTAGTTTAGCTTGGGCTTGATCGACCCAGGCCTGTACTTTTTGTTTGCCGTCCGCAGTCACCTTTTCTAGTTGCGTATAAAACGGCTTGGAGGCGACTTGCATCTCTACACTATTAGATAAAACGTGTAAAGCTACATTGATCGTCGAGATTGTGTTACCGTCGGCGTCCGCTACCCCAAAATAGGTATTATCAGGATCCCAGTCGCCTTCGGCCTGAAACGTGTTACCAGGGAAATAAAACGTGATTCGGCCGGCTTGAATATCATCGCCGGGATGATCCGTTGCCGTGGTCCCATAAATCTTTTTAGGCTGGGCTGCTGGATCAATACCGGCAAAGAAAAGGGTCTTAGACGTCAAGTTTTGCGGCAAACCATAAGCCTTAAGCCACAATTTAAGGTAACTTTGCGAATCGCCCACCCGGCCGTTAAAATTGCTGCTAAGATCAATTGCTGTCGGGGTTGGTTTAGCTAAATCTAATACGATATAGCTGTTTATCCGTTGGTTTTGATTGACTGGCATTAGCTCACACTCCTTTCGCAAAATTAAGATAGGGCTGTAAATAAGTCTGACACTTGTTTAAGGTACTTTCTAATAGTTGCCAATTTTGATTGACATTGCTGCGATAATTAGCAAAGCTGAGCAATTTAAACTGCTGCAACTTGACTTTATCTAGTAGCAGGTAATCTGGTGGTCCAGTAATATTAAAAGCATTATACGTCCTGATCAAGCCATTAATAGCTCGTTCTAACTGGCTCATAACCTGATTTAGCCACAAATAAGTTGTGCGGTTTAACTCCTTGCTTTTGCTAACGTCAATCGCTGCAATTTTGGGTGTGCCAAAATTAAAAACGCTGTCTAAAGCTTGGTATTGCTGATTAACCGCCTCAATTACTGCATTACCGTTTTGCTGGACGTTATTAGTTAAATCAGATAAAAAATCACTCGTAAAAGGGGCTAGTTTAACCGGATCACTCAATTTTAAAACCTCCTACCATGTTGTCAGCAGTTCCCAACTACTCCACTTACTATCCGATAAACCGATCCGCACATAAGTTAACGGCCGAGTCGCTTGACTGGGTTCAAATATTTGTCGCGGCCGGCCAAAGGTAGTATCAGTCCCAGGCACTCTTGTAGTCAAAATTCCAAAAGTTGACGTTTGGCCCTTGATTAGCGGTACTTTTAAAGCAGCGGTTTGTTTAAACTCTTTAGTCTCTTTTGCTGGATAACCTTTTTGGTAATAACTAGGCGGATTATCGACCGCGCGGCCATTGCTTGCTTTGCCTTGATCAATGACTAAGGATGCTGCATCCTTGCCAGCAGGCCCACGTGCGCCGGTGTCACCTTTTGGTCCAGTAGCACCAGCCTGGCCGCGATCGCCTTTAGGGATGACAAAACTAAACTTAGCAGCGCTTGCGGTGCCAGCATTAGTCACTTGGGCCTTGCTATCGGCATTACCCGTAGTCACTGTCCCCACCGCAATCGTTGCGGCTTTGCCAGGACTACCCGGCTCACCCTTATCGCCCTTACTGCCTTGCTTGCCAGGGTCACCCTTGGCGCCAGGTGCACCTGGTTGTCCGACCAATGACTGTAAAAAGTCCTGCTCGGTGCCAGTATTACCCTGCGCTAGCCAAAGCTGATAAGCTGACTGGCCATCAGCACCATCTTTGCCGGGATCTCCTGGCTCGCCTTTAATTGTGCCAATAAATTGCTTGATTTGATCGTAGACAAACAGGTTGTTGGCTGTAATCCAGTTATTGATATAGGGATCAAGGCCCATAACGCCCTCAGCTTTAGTAGTGACCGCAAACTTAGCACCTTTAGGTAAATTAAAATCTGGGTTATCGGCGACAACATGTAACGTATACAGCGGCAAGTCACTGGATTTTGCAACTGCTTTGGCAGCGATAGCTTTAACTGACTTGCGTGACTGGTTAACTTGCGTACCGCCCAAACGGGAATCATAACTTCTTTGGCTGTTTTCCGCCGCTTGCAGTATTGCTTTTCGTTGTGCTTTTAAGGCGGCAAGTGCTTTATCCAAAGCGTCGGAGCCCGCCTTTTTATAATTTAAAATCGTCTTAGCGCGATTATTCAGCGTAACTTCAGTTGGTTTGGCTTTGTCCAGTGGATAATACTTATAAGCAACAATTTCCACTTGCGTAGCAAACCCAGAGGGGCGGATTTCCAAGCGCCTAATTTCCATCAACGCTGGCTCGCCGGCCCTTTGCTCTGACGTCTCAATTGTCAAGGGTGGCTCCGATGTCATCTTGGCCAGTGCGTAAGCCCGCATGGTACTAGCATTAGTAAAGCGCTCATCTGAGATGTCATCACCGGGATGTAGCTCCCATTGCTTAACTGATTGCTCATCGGTCACTAAAAATGGCGTAAAATAATACTCGGTTTTATCGCTATCTGTGCCAGTGTTTTCTTTTTGTTTGCCGTACACTTTGACCTGGTTAACGAGCCCTGTAGAATCATAGGTCAATTTAACCTCACTAGTATTATGCAAATAATCGATGCGGTTACCCAGATTTTTGGCAATGGCATCATGCTGATAAATGCGGATATTCTTGTTGTCTGGCCAAAAAACAGCATCTGACCAAGTAGACGCAATCTTAGATAGCATATCCTTACCGCTGGAGTTGCCTAGGTCAGTAATTTGTTGTTTATCAAAATTACCAATTACCTGCCACGTAAAGCCCAGCTTATTCCCAGACAAATAAAAAGCCAGCACATCGTTAACACTGTAGGTTAACGTACCGGTTTTTACTTGACGCTGTCTGACGCGGCTGACTTCATAAGCAACGTGGACCGCGGTTACCTGGATCGTGTTGACACCACTACTATGAGCTGAGACGACTTGTTTAATGATATATTCTTGACCCTGCCAATAAACACTAGCTTCGACGCTCAACGAGTTATAAGCGACCGATCTATCATCATAAGCCGTAAATTCTATTTGATACTGGCTGTTTAACTCAGCTTGAATGCAGAGTGTATCAAATAACACACTGCGTAAAGGCTCTGCATAGGCGCTGTGCAGGCCTTTGACAACTAACTTATTATCAACCAAGGTAGATAAATGGGAAACTAAAGGTAATGGCCATCTTAGTCGCGCCTGAAACTTTGATGTTGTTATATCCTGGCTCTAAAGCCAGATTGCCGTAGTCAGTCAGATTGCTAGCTGGTTTGCCGTCAACCGTGGTTGTGATGCCATTTAAAATCACCGTATTGCCCCCTTTGCTGGATTTATTTAACCGCCAGGATGTATTATTGGTCGTATTGGTCAGTTGCAAATAGCTGCCGGTGTACTTAGATATAATGCTGAGCTCGTGGCGCTGATAATAAGGGTCGATAGTAATATCCGAGGCGTTAAACACTTTAAAATTACTCGTTGTAAAGTGATAGCTGAGTGTGTCATTGCTGGGCAGATTCATGCCCATTTGCCAACCATCTTCATTTGAGCTATCTAATTTATCGCTATTAAATAAAGAATACTTATACCCGCTCGGGTTTTCAAATGGAATGGTAAACATTGCATCTTGGGCCCCATCACGCCAGGGCTTAATTTCGAAATTACCGGCACGGACATATTTAACAATCGCTGGCTCAGCGTTGGTCCGCATTCGAATCAATTGCTTTTGCAAAAACAGCCGATAGATTTCGTGCTGGGCTAGCTTAAGGCCACT
>NZ_AYYI01000106.1:13500-16116 GCF_001436505.1 Loigolactobacillus rennini DSM 20253
TGGCGTGATTGTATCCCCAAGGAATTTTAAGCCAGGGATGGTTTTGCTCGGGTCCACCTCATCTTGATCACCTACCTTTATTTTTAACCACGACATTAATTGCACCTCCTACGTCAGCGCCTGATAATCAGCTAAAATCTGGTCAGCTGCCTGTTGTTTATACTGTTGCTGCTTGTCTGGATTGTTATTTTTAATCGCATTAAGCTGGGCATCACTAACACCTAGTAAGCGACCAAACATAGCTAATAGAGTGTCAAACTTGTGATTAAGCTCTGCATAGCCGTCCCCAGACGTACTATTAGTGGCACTGACCGGTGTACGCAACTGATTAGGCCGCTTATTATTGTTCCGCCGATTGATTTTTTGCGAAGCCAACGCTAATAGCTTCATGGCGTCAGACTGCTTGCTGGGATCGGTTGGGATTACAAATTCTGGGAATTTGCCTTCGGCTAAATTGTATATGCCCGGCGTCTTAATAAAACCGCCGCTAGCATAGCCGTGACCATGGCCAAGAAACGATAAAGCAGCGCCATACCGTACCTTGGCATAATGCAACGCGGACAACAGGTTATCATAGCCGTTCCAAATATCACCGTGGCCTTTAAAGGCATAAGCTTTAAAGGTTCCTGGCTTGGTCTGCATTAATCCCATAGCTCGGCCATCAGCCAAGCCATCGGTGCCACCCATTGCTTTAGGATTACCGCCAGATTCGGTGTTGATCTGACTTAAGATTTTATTGACCATCGCAGCGCTAGTACTCAGCTTATTAGCCCGCAAAGCTTTTTTAACTAATTTTTTCCAGCGCTGGACCCCAGCACCACCGGGGTTACCGTGTTTACCGCCAGCATTGCCATCAGATTCTGCCTTTTTTAGCCACTGCGTAAATTTATTTTTAACTGCTGTTTTTAACTTTTTAAACAAACCGTCCATTAGAGCTTTGGGTAGCGATCCCTGGACAAAATCAAAATTGACGTCAAATGCCTTAAGCACATGGTCTAGTAATTTACCAGGATGACCGACATAATCCATAACGTCGTCAACTTTGCCCTTTAACCATTTTGTGCCTTTGCCAACGGCGCTCTTAGTTTTGTCCCACAATGTGCCTTTAGCGAAATGCGGTAAATCAGTTAGTGCATTAAAAGTTTGCTGGCCATTAAACACTCGCGATCCCTTAGGCAAATACGCCGTAGTATCTTGATCTGGCGTCATAGTCATCTTGCCATTGGGGTAGCGGATAATTTCGTTGCGAAAACCGTGGGGGCCGTTGCCTCTGCCTTTATCGCCAACCGTTGCAAACGTATCCTGATTGATTTTGCCATTAGTGATAACATTGCGAGTTTCGGTAGTTTCGGTTCCGGTGGACAATTTAATCTTGCCCAGTTTTTTCATTCCGAGCTTGCCGCCGACCCAGTTAACCCCATCAATTAGCTTGTTAAGGCCTTTCTTAACGGCTGTTACCATGCCGGTAAAAAAGCCTTTGATTTTATCAACGATGCCTTTTATCCCGTCGCGCATATTTCGCAAAACTTTAAGCACGTTGTCTTTCATGCTACTGGCTAGTCCACCGACTTTTTTCTTAACTGACGTCCAAATATTAATAACAGTATTTTTAACTGCCTTAAAGATGTTAGCTACGCCAGATTTTAAGGCGTTAAATTTATTTCTAACGCCATTCCAGAGGCCTTGAGCAAGCTTAACGACGGAATTTTTTATGCCTGTCCAGACTCTGACAGCAAAAGCTTTAACGTTGTTAAAGATAGCAACAACACTATTTTTTAAACTATTAAAATGATTCTTAACGCCATTCCACAAGTTTTGTGCCAGCCTAACAACAGTATTTTTAATACTTGTCCAGACCCCAACGGCAAAAGCTTTTATGCTGTTAAAAATGTTAACAGCACTATTTTTTAAATTATTAAAGTGATTCTTAACACCATTCCACAGTGCTTGAGCTTTACTAACCACGGCGTTTTTAATCGCATTCCAGATGTTAACCGCACTATTCTTTAAATTGTTAAAAATATTTACAGTACCTTGCCACAGTTTCTTAAACCAGCCGAGCACCGTAGTATGCATGCCTATAACAAACGAAATAATCTTTCCAATAAAGCTAGCTTTAATGATACCAACAACTATACTGACAGCGCCGCTACATATTTGTTTAATGCCATCCCACATTGATTCAAAATTCCTAGCAAATAAGCCGGAAAACACCTTAGCAATGCCCAGAATTACGTCAGTAGCACCAGTAACGATATTTCCGATTCCATCAAACGTATTTTTAAACACAGCTTTAAGCCCAGGCATGATTGCTTTTACTAGCGCAGATAATCCGTTAAATAGGGCACTGAGTATGTCCCATAACGTTGATGCAATTTCACCAATATGACTAAAAACACGGGAAAAACCACTTTGCAAGTCTGGCAAAATAATATCAGCAGAAGCTTTTATTTCTTTCCAAACCTTGCCGAATATTTTAGCCATCTTATCCATTACTGGTTTAATCACATTATTCCAAGCGGCACTTAATGTATCTTTAACCGCATTAAATGCGCCATTGACAATATTTCTAAAAGTTTCTGATTTTTTATAAGCAATTACAAAAGCGGTACCTAG
>NZ_AYYI01000106.1:16179-20383 GCF_001436505.1 Loigolactobacillus rennini DSM 20253
GCCGGCAAGTTTGGGGAAAGCCGAGGCTAGGCCACCGATTAACCCGCCGGCATCTTTAATGGCAAAACCAACTTTACCAATTAAACCAATAAAGTTACCAAATACGCCAAACATACCACCGATGGTTCCAGCTAATTTACCAAATATCGTTAACATCGGGCCGATTGCAACCAGCACAATACCAGACCATTTGGCAACTTTACCAATGGTTTCTTGAGTAGAAGAATCTAAATTTTTCCACCAATCAACTAATTCTTTAATCTTATCTGCCATCACATTGATGCCAGAACTTAAGCTTTTTCCAGCCTCGCGAGCCCATTGCTGAACACTCTTAGACTTGAGTAAATCTTCAAGCTCCCTCAGCGAACCTTTAGCTTGTTTAAATGATCCTTTAAGAAAACTTTGACCAATCTGACCGATATAAGCTTTGGTATTTTGCACCATACCTTCCCAGGATTTAGCATATTCTCTTGCTGTACCACCTGCGAATGTATCCATCACTTCCAGAAAGTCTTTTGATTGGACCTTTCCGTCAGAAACCATTTCTCGGAATTTTTCCATGGAAACACCGTAATGTTTCGTCATAGCTCTTGAAAAACCGGGCATACCATCTTCAATCGAATTTAATTCTTCAGTCATTAATTTTCCCTGACCTTGAACTCGGTTAAAAATCATAGCCATTTCGTTTACAGGCCGATTAGAACCGACTGCGGCATCACCGACTAATTGGATATATTTTTTTAAGTCCTTGCCTTGCTTAACTCCTGCAGCCAGGGCGCCAGCAGCAACATCGGTTCCTTCTCCGAGAGTAGTCATGCCGCCTTTAACTGCATCAGTCACTTGATCAGTAATACTTTTGACTTCTTTTCCGGAGTATCCTAAGCCCTTTAATTTAGCTTTAGCAGTGTCTAAATCTTTTAAACGGTCAAAACCCATTTTAGCAGTGATACCAGCCATCGCAGTGGCAGCAATCCCAGCAGGTTTAGTGATGTGGCTGGTTAGTGAGCTACCGACTGATTGGGCTTTTGTGCCTACCGCCTTAAAACCATTGCCAATGGAATTAAAACCACGGCTTAACATACCTGAAACCGAATAATTTTCCCGGTATTCCGCAGTCACCCGGCTTAATTGGTCCCGATACATATTTAAAGTGTCAGTCTCGCGATTAATCTCGTTTGCATAATTTAAAGCTGCCCGAGACCCGGCGCCCTGCTCGGCTGATACCTCCGCATGACGCTTTTTAAGCTGGTCTAAATTTTTTGTGCTACCGCCAACCGCAGTTTGCAACTCGCTCATACGTGCTTTGTAGGAGGCGGCCGATTTTTCGCCAAACTTGAAATTGTTATTTGACACTTTCATGCTGGTGTTTAAGGCACGAAACTCCCGCTTAATCGCAGATAATTTCTTACCGATTCCCATGTCATTCAGGCTGAGATCAATCTGTAACCCTTTAATCCGTTCTGCCACTGGCCATCACCTCCTAGCTGCTAAAGGCTGCAATCATGCTTTCTTCGTGTTTAACGTTTGATTTTTCGTTTTCTTCGATTAATTCCATGAAAAATGAGAAAGGCATATCAAGAATCTCGTTGATATCTTTCCCACCATCTTTCATCATGGTCAACATGACTTTTTTTAGTATGTCTTTATATTCAGACCAAGAATGAACGGCTAGATCATCTTGGCCAGTTCTTTTTTTCGTTCGTCATCCATTTGTCCTTGCGCAATAAATTCAATTTGCTGCGTCAATTCTTCAACGGCGTCTGGTGCGTGCAGACGGTCTAATAGATCATCTTTAGTAAATTGGTGGTCATAAATATCCACCACCATATCCAGCATTTGGTCCATGCTTTCCCGTGAGGATTCCTTGCCGCTTGAACTACCGTCCATCAAATCTGCAGCATCATAAATCTTGCGGAACGGAATTTGTGTCGGCGTAATAAAGGTGTCGTACTGTGCTTTACCTTCTTTGGTCAACTTTGCCTTGCCTTTGTCATCAATTTTGATTAATTTAATAAAATTGCGTTTTGTCATCATTTATTCCTCCATTTTTTATTCGGTTGCCTTGTTAACAGTAAAGTCAACGCTAGAGTCATCAGTAAAAGTAACTGTTGCACCAGTAACTACGCTGTTTTTGTCTAAATTGATAACGCCTGCTTTGATTGATTTACCATCAGCACCATTTTTACCAGCTGGTCCAGTCTCGCCTGCGGGGCCCTGTGCGCCAGTGTCACCCTTATCACCTTTGGCTCCGTCTTTGCCGGCCGGTCCCATTTCACCCACGGGGCCTTGCGGACCTGTTTCGCCCTGCTCACCCTTGGCGCCATCCTTACCTGCTGGCCCAGTTTCTCCAATGGGACCTTGTTCACCGGTATCGCCCTTTGGCCCTTTAGCAGCTGTTTTGGCTAATTCGGCAACGTCCGCAACTAAGCTGTTATGATCCTCGGTTTTAATTTCATCTTCTACATTTACTTTTTTGGCTGTTATTTCCATAATTTATCACCTTTCTTATTTGTATTTAATCTGGTCAGTATATAAGGCGCCACCATTGTAAGTGGCAGTAGCATCAGGAGAATCACTTTCACTATCTTTCGTTTTAAAAATGGCTTTCCAAATCGCATCGTGCATCGTAGTTGTTCCCTTTGCATCATGACCCATTAGCATTGATTTTTCTTCGCTAAAACCATTAACTGGCGCTTGCATAAACTCAGCTTTCGAAGATTCAGAACTAAATTCGACGCCATCTTCCTTAGTTTTGCCTTCATTTTCTGGGAAGGTGAAACGGCCTTTAGGTAGACCTACATATTCGCGCGAGCCATCCTCCATCGTTTTAGCAAACATCACCGCTACGTAAGGAGGCGTGTCATTACCTACCGCTACCATGCCAGCTTCAGATTTTTCTAATCCAAACAAAGCTACCTTGTCTTCAAGCGGCAACTTATGGAAACCGGCCTCAACTTCAATTGTCCCGTTAGCAACAGCCATTTCAGCAATTTGGTTATCCCCATACGCTTTTTCCATTTCTTGTTCTTTCGATACCGAAATTTCCTGTAAATAGCGAATCCGTTCCGGATCTTTTATTTCTTTAACGTCTTCTCCCCGGACTTGATAGTAAAACTCAGTCAAGCCAGTAAAAGAATGGTAGTTCTTTGCCATTTTATTCCACTCCTAACTTATAATATTGTTTTCCCACGAAACGTTTTGCTTGATGGTACAACTTAAAATCCTTAATGTATTCTGGCTTAATACTTGATGATTCGCCAAAGCCTAGTTGTTCCCACATCGCTCGCTGGATTGAAAAAATGAGTTTGTCACTAACGACACGCGCATTTATATTATTTTTTTGCTTTACAAAAACATCAATTTGATAAAGATACTCATAAGTCAAATTATCGTTGTCAGCAAAATCCGCCGGCAGAGGGGTTGCTAACGAATCAATTACAATCACATTCCCATTAATCTCATCAGCATTCAGATAGTCAAAAAATCGAATATTCTCTCGATTGACTAAAGCCATTACCGCTTCGTTATTTAACAATGCCTGATAGATTTTTTTCATCATGTCTTCCATACTATAACTTCCTCAACTCATCTTTGACAGTAGCAAAATAAACATTACGGCCCTGGCGCATGGCATTTTCAATTACGCCTTTCCCAGCGGTATTGACCCACTTGCCAGCTTTGTCAAAATGACCGTACTCGTTCAAATGGATAATCCGCCAACGCTCCGTACTATCTTGCCAATGGATTTTAACCTCACGCAAACCATTTACCGTTACTGGCTTGGAAACATTGGTGGCTCGTGCAGACTTACCGGTATCAGCAAAAGACTGCATGTTCTGCCGGATTATATCAGCAACCTTTTCAGCGCCTTTAATTAAGGCTTGGTCCACAACGTGCTGCATTTGACTTTTGCCAAAGCGCTTAGCTAGTATTTTTTCTAAATCCCTTTCGCCGCGCAGCTTGACTCTCATTGTTGTTCACCTACCACTTTCACATAGCCAGGCGTTTTCGCAACCGCTACATTTTTAATATTAAAATGCATGCCACTATAGAGGCCATTTTGAATTACAAACACCTGTTTAACCGTAGGCATATACTGCGGATTCGCATTTCTAATGTTTAAAGTTACGGACACTTTATCCGTTCCTAGATTACCGAGCTGTACGTCTTTCTGCGTCGGCTCGTATAAACCCGCAAAACAAGA
>NZ_AYYI01000106.1:20393-21956 GCF_001436505.1 Loigolactobacillus rennini DSM 20253
GCTTCTTCTAACTTATTCATACCGGCTTCTGGGCTATTTACGATAACCTTATAAAAAATAACCCGGTAATCTAATTGATTAAGATTCATCTTCTTGATCCTTTCTCCAGTTAACTAAATCAGCGCGGAGCGTCTGAATTAGCTTTAACGAAGCCGCAGGTACGTCATTAACAGGCTCGTTTGAAGTAATTGATCGGTTATCATAATGATGCGCAACGAGATTTAAAACAGCCAAGTTGTAAACCGCATTATTTTGATAAAAGGCTTCGTCAGCCCTGTCTAACGAAACCGCCGTTCGAACCTCTTTTTCCGCTGCCGGCAAATAAGCGCCCATGATTAAATCGTCATCCAAGTCATGATCCACTCGGATCGCTTTTTTAATTGATTCAACGTTATCAATTTTAAACACGCCAGCACCTCCTATTTATAGGTTGCACGGCTATTATATGAGGCCCCACTATTGTATTTAGCGGGCTCTTTAGGGAGTGTCTTTACCACCATCAGCTTCGCCAAAAGAAACAAAATAACCAGCGTTGCCATCCGCTTTTTCAACATCAAATCGGAATGCGCCCATTAAATATTTACCGTAAATTTCATTTTCGATCCACTGCACTGACACATCTGACCGATCAGCAAATAATACAGCCCGCTTAACGTCACCGATAAAGGCTAATGCATCACCGTTTTCACCTAGTAGGTCATCACGAACCACGGTCACGTTCATGCCTAATACAACGTTGCCAGAAGTGTTTGTAATACTATCTTCTAAGAGATAACGGTTATTTCCGTCCTTTAAAGTGTCTAATTTTTGATAAAACGACTGAGTACAAATGATCTGCCGATCATAACCCGGGTCAAGCTTAACGTTTGCAATTTCCTTTAAGTCGTCAACATCTTCAACTGTTGCCGGATTAAACGTCTTTAAGACATTGCTGATTTCAACATTTAAAGTGTTGATTTTTTGTTCTTGGATATTTTCTTGGACAATTGCGGTCAGATTGGCGACAGAGTCATCGAGTGCTTCTTGCGAAATTGGGATTGCGCCACGATAGGTAGACACTTCCCACGCAATCGTTTCAAACTTCGGTTTCGCTAATTCAGGATTTTTTTCCAATTCTTCGACCGTATTAAATTTAGTGTCTGCACGCTTTAGGATCGGGTATTTACCGCTAGCCGTTTTAACTGAAGTTTTTTGTACCAATTGCGATAAGTCCTGGACGGTGTTAACTTCTTTTTCCGGTTGATATTGGATATCTTCTGGAATAGTTACACCGACATCATCGGACTTCACGTTATCCCGCTTGGCGCCTTTGCTGCGCATATAGTCCTCAAAAGCTAAAACGGCTTCGTTAGTTTCTTCGTTGTTTAATTTTGACATCGATCTTTTCGCCCCTTTTTTCTTTTTGTCATCGTCTTTGTCATCATCTTCGCCAGCCTCAGCTTCTGGCTTATCAGTATCGGGATCCGGTATTTCTTCCGGAGCTGGCTTGTCGTCAGCTTCCGGTTTTTCATCTTCGCCAGCTTCGTCCGGCTTTTCTAAACCGGGATCCTCTTTATCGGCTGG
>NZ_AYYI01000106.1:22041-22419 GCF_001436505.1 Loigolactobacillus rennini DSM 20253
CTGCTTATCAATATCTGCCTTTAAACTTCTGGCAGTTTCCAAGTCGCCTTTATCGATGGCGTCCTGTGCTTTTGCAATCAAATCATTGATTGCTTTTTTCTGCTCATCAAATTTGTTCAACTCAACCCCTCCTTAAATTTGGGTATAAAAAAAGCTCTACGAATTTAATCGCAGAGCTTCTAGCTCTAAAGCTATATTCAATTTTTCTAACTCTTGAAAACGTGCTAAGGATTGCGATCGCTGGCCAACTTCAACGCTCGTACCGGTGTATGCTGGCATCGTTACAATACTGATCTCCAGCAACTCATCAATCTGATTAACTGTTTGCACATATTCACCATTGTTGCGGGCCCACGTCTTAGCATTTTTATCCTCTGA
>NZ_AYYI01000026.1 GCF_001436505.1 Loigolactobacillus rennini DSM 20253
TTACCGCCCAGAAAGCAGCTTAATAAAGTTGTCCAATTTTAAGGGTTCACTTCATCAGCTTGTTTTTTTAATTAGCATTAAGTTACCAACGATTTTTCATCACACGCCGTAATTCACGATCTTGATCCCGACGCTTGATGGTTTCACGCTTATCATAACTATGTTTACCACGTGCAACGCCTAATAAGAGCTTAGCAACACCATGTTTTAAATAAACACGCAATGGGACTAAAGTAATCCCAGCATTTTGCGTTGTCCCAATCAATTTTTTGATTTCACGTTTTTTCAACAATAGTTTGCGATTACGTAACGGATCGACATTAAATTGGTTACCCTGCTCATAAGGACTAATGTGAACATTTTCTAACCACACTTCTCCATTACGAACACGTGCAAAACCATCCTTTAAGTTCATCCGGCCAGCCCGGACAGATTTAATTTCAGTTCCCGTTAAAACAATCCCGGCTTCATAGGTTTCTAATATGGTGTAATCGTGGCGAGCTTTTTTGTTACGCGCTAAAACATTTGTCGCTGGTTTTTTCTTTTTAGCCACTGAAATCACCTCTTAATTAGTGATGTTAATTGTGATTTTGTCGTTTATGAACAACTCGTGGATGGTTACCGTTACCATGCGGACGACCTTTTGCATGCTGTTGGTTGCCTTTTCGGTAATTGCCTTTATGATTAGCCCCTTTTGGCCGACCATTACCGCCATTATGAGAAAAACGCCGTCGCGGTTTTGGCCGTTCCACTAATTTCCCTAAATCACTAGTTGGTGTATTTTTATCAGGCACTAATTTAAAGTTAATCTGACTTTGATCCATATCCACATCAGTTAATGTCACCCGGACTGGTTGGCCAATTCGATAAGTTTTCTTAGTGTGTTCGCCCACCATGGCTAAATAACTTTCAACAAAGTTATAGTAGTCGTCTTCCATGGTTGAAATGTGTATTAAACCTTCAACAGTATTTGGCAGCTCGACAAATAAACCAAATTTGGTGACTGAACTAACCACCGCATCAAATTGTTGTCCCACATACGGCAACATATATTCTGCTTTCTTTAAATCATCCGTATCGCGTTCAGCATCAATTGAACGCCGTTCCCGATTAGAACTATGAGTCGCAATTTCATCTAACTCATCACGGAATTTATCCTGTGCCTTTTCGCTAGTACCATTTTCCATGTACCAATGAACTAAGCGATGAACCATTAAATCTGGATAACGCCGGATTGGTGACGTGAAGTGCGTATAATACTTAGCAGCTAAACCAAAGTGGCCCAATAATTGATCAGCATATTTTGCCTGTTTCATACTACGTAACATCATAATCTGAACTACTGGTTCTACCGGCTGATCTTCAATTTTAGCTAAAATAGCTTGTAGCATACGGGGTTTGACATTTTCTGTATCGCCTTTAGCTACAACCCCAATATTATTGATAAACTCGTAAAATGATTTAATCTTTTCACTGTCAGGTGTTTCATGCACCCGGTATAAGAAAGGCACGTGCAACTGATAATAGTGTTTAGCAACTGTTTCATTAGCTGCCAGCATGAAAGATTCAATCATACGCTCACTGGTACCACGTTCTCTAACTTCAATATCTGTTGGGTGGCCTTCGTCATCAACAATAATTTTGGCTTCTGGTTCATCAAAATCAATTGCCCCACGCCGGTGCCGCATCTTCCATAAAATATGGTGTAATTCACCCATTTGATCAAACATCGGGGTTAAATCAGCATATTGAGCCCGAACTGATTCATCATGATCATCTAAAATTTGATTAACTGCTGTATAGGTCATCCGCGCAGCGCTTTTGATCACTGCTGGGAAAATTTCATGTTTTACTACATTTCCTTGGGGATCAATTTCCATCTCGCAAGTCATAGTTAGACGCTCAGCATTAGGATTTAGCGAGCAAATGCCATTAGATAAGCGTTCCGGTAACATCGGTAATACCCGATCAGTTAAATAAGTACTAGTACCACGTTCGTAAGCTTCTTTATCTAAAGCCGACCCTGCTTTAACATAGTGAGCCACGTCAGCAATACTGACACCTAAATGGTAGTTACCATTAGGTAATTTCCAAGCAACAACCGCATCATCAAAGTCTTTTGACGTTTCACCATCAATAGTAACGAAATTTTGTGCCGTTAAATCGCGGCGCCCTTGTTTTTCAGCCGGTTGCACTTCGGCAGGAATTTGACTAGCTTCTGCTAAAACCTCATCTGGAAATTCTGTAGGAATCCCATGTCGGTACACAATAGCTAAAATATCGACTCCAGGTGCATTTTTGTTTCCTAGATCTTGTTTAGCAATTCCCAACATACTTTTGGGATTATCTACACTAGGAAATTTGATAATATCCACTACGACCATGTCACCATCAGTCGGATGAACGCCATCGTCTGTGATGAATACTGGTACATCTTGTAAACTACGTTGAGTTAAACTAACATAGCCAAATTGACCAGAACTTTTGATCTGACTAGGTGGAAACCCAGTAAATTCACCGACTACGGTTGTGAAATTGCGCTGAATAATCTGGGTAATTTGTCCTTCCGGTCCTTTACCACTATCAGGCGCCGCTTGCTTGATAATTTCTGCTTCAACTTCATCACCATTTAACGCAAATGCTGTATTGTCCGCAGAAACATAAACATCTGGCTGTTCCGGATCGTAGCTGATAAACCCGAAACCACGGTCATTAGCATGGAAGATACCACTAACTTTAGGCCGTTGCATGGCAACACCAAAATGCCCGCTGCCATTGAGCTTAATTTTTTTAGCATGTGCTAATTGTGTTAAGGTCTGCACCAATAATTTAAATGCGGCAGCATTACGCAAATGCAGTTGTTGGCTCAATTCTTCTGCTGAAAAATAGTGATTCGCGTGCTGCGTTAAAAAATCTAAGACCTCTGTCTGAAATAATTCATTGTTTTTCAAAGTAAACCTCATTTCTGATCTAAAGAATCTTGCATATCAATAAAAAACCTCCTGCAATAAAAAACAGGAGGTTGCTGACTAGTGTGAAGACACATAAGCCAAAGCTAGCGCAAAAGCAAAAAAGAGAACGCCAAGCACAATCGTCACTTTTTGCATAAATGCCTCGAACCCACGTGCCTTTTGTTTGCCAAATAGGTCTTGCGCACCGCCAGATAAGGCACTTAACGCATCTTGTTGCTTACTGGGCTGCATCAAAACGGCGATGACGATGAGTACAGAAACAATCAGCAACAAGGTTAAGATAGTGTTGTACACCCTAGTTCCTCCTAACATTAAACTGATTTCAAAATTTAATTGTTACTGGTTCATTATTATTTCGATTTAGTTAAACCGGTTAAATACAATAGTCATATTATACCATTGATTAAAGAAGAACAAAACCTCAAAGCTTAAGTTTGTAAATTCTTGCTGGTTGCGGTAATTTGCCGTAAACGGCGGCGAACTGCACCGCGTTTAGCATGAGGCATTAGAACAATCAGGGTGTCACCAGCACGTAAAAGTGTATCACCATGGGGGATCAATACCCGATTTTGCCGGCGTACTGCAATTAGTAAACTTGAATGTGGCCATTTAACATCCCGAACTTGTTTGTCTTCTAGTGCACTTCCTGCAAATACAGGAAATTCTAAACGGTCATTTTTGCGGCTCATTTGATTTAATTTACGACCAAAGTTTAACCGGGCTAATAATGACTCATAAATTGGCGCACCGCCTAACAAGTCAACCACAACGTAAGCAACTAAAGACACAACTGCCAGTGGCATCAAATGCCGCAGATCCCCTACCATCTCAGTAATCAACAAAATAGCGGTAAATGGCGCTTTACCGATACCAGCAAAATAACCCGCCATGGCAAAAATAACAAAGTTCATAATGTAAACTTGCGGCATCCACTGCCAGCTAGCAAATAACGTCCCTAACAAGGCGCCTAACAACGCACCTAAAGTTAAAATTGGCAAAAAAATGCCACCAGGCAATCCGGAACCATAAGAAATCATCGAAAAAATAAAGCGGATTAAAAACAATGCCAATAATGGCCAAAAAGGTGGTAATTTTACTGCTAAGCCTAAAATCACCGCGTTACCGCCACCTAAAGTTTGGGGCCAAAAATAACCTAACGGAATTACTAATAACAGTGGGACAACGCCTTGAAAAGATCGTGGAAGCCATTTTAAATGGCTATACCAACCTGGCATTGCCAACAAGACACATTGATAAAGATAACCAAAGACACCTAAAATAGCGCCTAGAAGGATTAACTGCCAATACAAAGCCAGTGGAAAGCTATGGGAATATTGGATATGTAAAACAGGTGTCAACCCGAAAAAATTTAAAGAAACAAAATCAGCCGCAATTGCACTAGCTAAAGAAGTCATCCAAATTAAAGGTGAAAAATTATGGTAAATTTCTTCTAAAACAAACAATGTCCCCGCAATTGGTGCACTAAAAGCGGCAGATAATCCAGCTGCAGCACCACTAGCCAGCATAATTCGTTTTTCCGAATCGGAACGCCCCAATTTAGTCGCGATTCCTTGTCCAACTGCAGCACCTAGCTGAATTGAAGGGCCCTCACGGCCAAGAAATAAGCCGGGTGCTATTCCTAGAATCCCGGTCGTGAACTTACGCCATAAAATAGACCACCAAGGTAAAGCAATATCACCAGCTAATTGACCTTCTACCTGTGGGATCCCAGAGCCCATAATGTTGGGTTCACCTTTAACAATCACACCAATAATGAATGCTAAAATAATGCTTGCAATAATTAAGCCTAAAATCCCCATTGGATGTACATGCAACCATTGGTATAACCGCAATGTTTTTTGCAAACCAATTTCAATCGCTAAGCGAAAAAAACTGACCACTATCCCGCTGACCAAACCAATTAATAACCCTTTTAAAATGAATTTAAAACGCGTTGTATCAAAATGTTTAATTTGTCGCCAAAAAGCCACCGTTTATTCACTCCCTAACTTAAAATTATAACACTTTTCAGTAAGCCACTCAGCGTACAAAAAAATAGTGCTGCCACAGGTCGACCATGTGACAACACCATTTATTTTTAAATGTGACGTCAACCATCAATCAGTTAACTCACGTTTACACGACTATTTATCTTGATAATGAACTAATTCTAAGAAAGAATCAGGTTGTAAGCTGGCACCACCAACCAAGCCACCATCAATGTCTGGTTGTGCCATTAATTCTTTCACATTCGCTGGTTTCATGGAACCACCATATTGAATGCGCAAACTGTCAGCTGTCTTTTGATCATAAAGATCAGCGACCGTTTGCCGAATTAACTTGCAAACTTCTTGTGCTTGTTCTGGTGAAGCTGTTTCACCAGTACCAATTGCCCAAATTGGTTCATACGCAATGATCAATGACCCAACTTGGCCAGCAGTTAAGCCCTTCAAAGCAGCTTTAACTTGACCAGAAACCCACTCTGCAACTTTACCAGCTTGGCGTGTTTCTAAGCTTTCACCACAGCAGATAATTGGTGTGACACCGTTTCTAAGTAACGCATGAGCCTTCTTATTGATGTCTTCATCAGTTTCGTGGAAATAGCCACGCCGTTCACTATGACCGATAATGCCATAATCAACACCCATTTCAGCTAAAACCTTTGGTGATGTTTCACCAGTATAAGCACCTGCATCTTCAAAGTAACTATTTTCAGAAGCTACTTTTAAGTCAGTACCCTTAGCAGCATCTAATAATGTTTGTAGATCAACTGCTGGTGCACCAATAACCGCTTCAACTTTAGCGGGGTCCGCTAATTTACCTTTAACCCCAGCAACAAATTCAGCTGTTTCTTTAGGGCTTTTGTTTAACTTCCAATTACCAGCAATAATTGGTTTACGCATTTAACAACATCCTTTCACATTAAAACACAACATGCATGATTATTGGTTAGAAATAGACGCAATTCCTGGCAATTCCTTACCTTCAAGGTAGTTCAATGAAGCACCGCCACCAGTTGAAATGTGCGTTAATTTATCGCCAACACCTAACTGCTTAACAGCTGCAGTTGAATCACCGCCACCAACAATTGTCGTTGCTTGGGTTAATGTTCCTAAGTACTTGCCAATTTCTAAAGTACCATTTGCATAGTTGCTCATTTCAAAGACACCCATCGGGCCGTTCCAAACAACGGTTTTAGCATCTTTTAAAACATCTTCAAATTTAGCAATTGACTTTTTGCCAATATCTAATGCCATGTAGCCTTCTGGAATATCCCCTTCAACGTCCTTACTTGGCACGTCGTTGTCATATTTTTCAGCCACAATGTTATCAACTGGCAAAACTAATTTGTCGCCAGCTTTTTCGATAATTTGTTTAGCCACGTCAATTTTGTCTTTTTCGACTAAAGAATTACCAATTTTAATGCCTTTAGCGGCGTAGAAAGTATAAGTCATGCCACCACCGACAATGACTTTGTCCGCTTTAGCTAATAAATGGTCAATAACACCGATTTTATCGGATACCTTTGCACCACCTAAGATCGCAACAAATGGCCGCTTAGGATTATCAACTGCATTACCTAAGAACTTAATTTCTTTTTCCATCAAGAAACCAGCAGCAACTTTTTGACCATTTGCCTTCATTGCTGTTGCAATACCAACATTAGAAGCATGGGAACGGTGTGCTGTACCAAAAGCATCGTTTACAAAAACGTCCCCTAATGATGCCCAGTATTCACCGAGTTTAGGATCATTCTTGCTTTCACGTTTGCCAAAGTCATTATCAATGTCTTGGAACCGTGTGTTTTCCATTAAAAGAACCTGTCCAGCTTCAAGCTTAGCAACAGCATCTTCTAATTGTTTACCTTGGTTAACGGGAACAAAGGTAACAGGTTGCTTCAAAAGTTCAGCTAAGCGTTCAGCAACTGGTTTTAAACTCAATTCTTTCTTGTCTTCATCAGATTTAATCCGACCTAAGTGAGAAAGTAAAATGGCTTTGCCACCATGATCAATCACATATTGAATAGTTGGCAATGCTGCGACGATCCGATTGTCGTCACCGATCACACCATTTTTGATTGGAACATTAAAATCAACACGGATCAAAACTTTTTTGTTTTTAACATCTAAATCGGAAACAGTCAATTTAGCCATGTAAATAGCCTCCTTAAAATGATTAATGCACAAAATAACATATCAGTGAACACTTATTATTATACCTGATTAAATTAAAATTTGGATAGGTATAATGCAACATAGATCTGTACTCACTAAAAAAGGCAGAGGGAGTCAGCCTCCCTCCGCCTTTGGTAAAGCATTATGCGGTTTGAAATTTACAATACGCTAATTAAAGTGTGGCAAATTTCAACAAAGTACGAACCATTTGGCAAGTGAAGCCATATTCGTTATCGTACCAAGCAACAGTCTTAACTAATTGCTTGTCACCAGAAGTTGTAACTTCTGTTTGTGTTGGGTCAAAGATTGAACCAAATGTTGTACCGATAACGTCGCTGGATACAATTTCATCAGCATTGTATCCAAAGCTTTCGTTGCCATCAGTGTGTTTCTTCATTGCTGCGTTAACTTCGTCAGCTGTAACTTGTTTGCCCAAGATAGCAACTAATTCTGTTAATGAACCGTCAACAACACCAACACGTTGTGCATGGCCTTGTAATTTACCCTTCAATTCTGGGATTACTAAGCCGATTGCCTTAGCAGCACCAGTTGAGTGAGGAATTGTGTTAACGCCAGCTGCACGAGCAGAACGTAAGTTACCACCACGAACTGGGCCATCAAGGATCATTTGTGTAGATGTGTAAGCATGGATAGTTGTCATAGTACCAACTTCAATGCCGAATTCTTTGTTCATTGCATCTGCTAAAGGAGCTAAGCAGTTTGTTGTGCATGAACCAGCTGAAACGATCTTGTCATCAGCAGTCAAAACATCATCGTTAACGTTGTAAACAACGGTCTTCAAGTCATTGCCAGCTGGTGCTGAAATCAAGACACGTTTTGCACCTGCATCCAAGTGTGCTTGTGCTTTGTCTTTTGATGTATAGAAACCTGTACATTCAAGGACGAAGTCTACACCATCATTTTTAACCCACGGAATATTTTGTGCTTTTGGTTCTGCATAGACACGGTATTTCTTGCCATCAACAATAATGCCATCATCTGTAGCACTTACGTCAGCAGAAAAAGTACCATGTGTTGAATCATACTTTAATAAGTGAGCCAACATTGCAGGTGAAGTCAAGTCATTGATAGCGACAACTTCGATATCATTTGATTTGGCACCTAATTCGTAAATACGACGGAAAGCCAAACGGCCGATACGTCCGAAACCATTAATACCAATTTTTACAGTCATACCAAAATTTCCTCCTTTAGGAAATAAAAAATTTATTTTAAAGGGTTGCCCCTTTTAAAATCAGATTTGCAGCACCTTCATCCGTGATTAACCACGTCTGCTTAGGTGCTAATCGTGCGTATGCCTTGATTGCAGCAGCTTTATTGCTACCACCAGCAACAGCAATCACACTAGGAATTTGTTCAAGGTCGCGAAGCTGCAAGCCAATACGCGGAATTTTATAAACCACTTGACCCGTCTGATCAAAAAAGTAACCAAACGCTTCTCCGACTGCCTGCTTTTGTTTTAACATGGTGATCGTGGCAGCAGACATGTCACGTCGTTGAGCCATCGGAATGGCCTCACCAATACTATGAACCACCGCTGTACTTTTGTCAACTAACTGTAATACTTCTTTCACAGCCGGTTCAGCCAACAGTGGTTTGTACGTCTGTTCACTGACATGCTCAGGAATATAAAGCACACGGTGCTCGCCGCCAGTGTGAACTGCCATCTGTGCGCAAATGGTGTTAGCTTGAATGTCAACCATCTCACCAAGGCCGCCACGAGCTGGCACAAAAATCAAACGCCGCTTTTTCGCCAACTTGGGTGTCAACGCATTGGCGACGTGGGCCATGGTTGTCCCACCCATAACCGCAATGATACTTTCACCCTGGGGTAATAACAGATCCAAAGTTTCGTTGGCTAACTTTCCCATTGCCGCAGGAATTTTAGACAAATTAGCAGAATCACCAGCAACGATCAAACAATGGTCAATTCCCAATGCTTGACCAAGTTGCTTTTCTTTAGCATGAACACCGAGTAACTGATCCATCACTTCAGCTAAGCTATGATAAGCTTCCTTGCCTTCTAGCGTTAAAATCATCCCTGATTTAGAGGTTGTCACTAAATCATGGGCACGCAAAAAATCTGTTTCAGTTCTTAATGCTCGTTCACTTAAACCAACTTTTTGTGCCAACAAACGGCGACCAATCGGTGCTAACCAATAAATAAACTGTAGAATCCGAAAACGTTTCTTAAATACAGAAAATACATCTGGTACTAACACTTCGAGCCACGCTAATTCATGATGCATGCTAATCCTCTTCCTTAGTGGGACAAATATTGTCCAACTATGTCGGGTAGTGACCCACCACGGGCAAAAACAAAGTGCACAGGCGTTCTGTTCACTTCCTAAGCACAATGTTATTATAACAAGGCCCATTTCTGAATGCAAGGCAAAGGACTGCAATAAAAATACAAATTTTAATCAAAGCGTTTACGCCGGCTTGACGATTGAATACCTAAACTCAACCGATATTTAGCCACCGTGCGGCGAGAGATCGTAATCCCCTTTTCGGCCAGTAATTTAACCAAGCGCTGGTCAGATAATGGCTTTGCCTTATTTTCTTGGTCAATTAAATTTTGTAATTGTTGTTTAACATTTGCCGCAGAAGCTATCTGCTCATTACCAATCGCATTGGTAAAGAAATGTTTCAATTCAAATACACCAAAATCTGCTTGCAGAAATTTACCATTAACAGTCCGACTGATAGTCGATTCATGAACACCTAATTTGGCTGCTACATCCCGCAATAATAGTGGCTTAAGCGGGCGTTTTGTATCGAAGAAAAAATCATGCTGGCGTTCAATAATTTCCTGCCCAACACGTAAAATTGTTTGCCCACGTTGTAAAACACTTTTTTGCAACCAGTCGAATTCCCTTTTCTTCTCCTTCATATAATCCGTCACTTCTTGATCATTAGTTTTTAACATGCGATCAAAGTAACGTTTTTGAAAGGTCACCCGAGGTTGGCTATCCTGTGCTAAATCTAAAACTAATCGGTCCCCTTGACGTTGCACAATTAATTCAGGGCGAACAAAATTGTTTTGCACTTGGTTAAAGGCTGCTCCCGGCCGCGGCGATAAAGTTTGCACGTAATCTAAAATGTGCTGGATGTCTGTCACTTTTACTTGATATTTTGTCGCTAACTTTTGCCAACGGCGTTCAACAAAATCCATAAAATCGTCTTCTAAAATAATGTAAGCTAAATTAGGTGCCGCATCATCATTTTCCGTTTGTAACATTAGGCTTTCTTGTAAATTACGCGCCCCGACACCTGGCGGGTCCAATTGCTGCAATAAAGTGACTGCATCTAATATTTGTAATTTTGGCGCACCTGTTTTTTGTTGAATATTATCATCGCTTATCCGTAAGTAGCCATTCAAATCAACGTATTCTAGCAAAAACAACACTAAATCCCGCAAAGGCGTATCACGCATGGTTAAGTGCACTTGCTCTAATAAATATTCGAACAATGATTGTGTGGTATCTGGAATAGCATTCATAAAATTATCTACCCGCCGTTGACTACCACCCAGATTAGCCTGACCATGGACTTGATGAACGGTTAATAATGGATTTTCCAAACTTTTTTGCTGTAAAAAGTGCTGCAAACCATCCGCATTATACTGTAAAATTTGAATGGACTGTTGTAATTGTTGCGTCATCACCAGCTTTTGCACCTGCTTTTGCTGTTGGTGAAGCTTTTGTTGGAATGCCATGATTAACCGTCCCTTCCCTAATTACACCAAAGTCTCCACCTTCTATTTTAACTAAGTTGACGCGTTTTAGCCATTGTTTTAATTAATTTACAAATTGGGGCTTGTATTTTATTACAATTTTCGGTAGAATATTCATTGTTGTTTAGAGGCGCCCGTAGTGTAATGGATATCACGTGAGATTCCGGTTCTTGAGATGGGGGTTCGATTCCCTCCGGGCGCATAATAGAGTAAATGAGAACGAAATACCATTTCGAAAAATGCTGTTAAGTCAACGCTTAACGGTATTTTTTATTTTTAGAATAAACTAAAAAGGACTAAAAAATAAATAAAGTGTGCACGTTTTGTGCACGGTCATTAAAAATAATCACTCCCGTTATGCGTATGTTTACCTATATAAAGGAGTGATTTTTATGCAAGAACAAATTTTCAATGCAAAAAGTATCTGTGATATCAAGTTACAGATTAGAGTTGCGGATAATATTGCACTAATCACTATTGATACTACAGATGAGTTCATTATGACATCAATTTAGCCAAATACAATAACAACCAAGCGATTCTTGGCTTGTTAACAATCTTTACATTACTGCAATAGCCGCTAATATCTCATTCAGTAATCCAATTTTAAAAAAGTCAACGACAAGATCGATGAGTTTAAGAACGAAAAGCTCTGAGAAAGTCGCAAAAACATTTGTGAATGCGCTTGCAAAAAATAAAAATAAGGATATACTGTTACATGAGTACTTGAGTACTCAAGATGAAATTAAGGAGTTGAAAACTATTTTTGATCAACCAATGAGCAAACGTACGCAAATTTCTAGTGATATTCAAAAAGATATTACTAATAAAAGAAAAGTTGGTGATAAACTACCGTCGGAAACTGAATATGCTAAACATTACAATGTCGCGCGGTCAACCATACAAAAAGTCTTAAAGGATTTAGAACGATTACATTTAATTACACGTATTCAAGGTAAAGGATCATTCGTCACATTAAATTATCCTAAGATAGATATGTTTAATTTCAAAGGATTCTCCGATTACGCAAGAGAAATTGGAGCAACTCCAATCACAAAATTAATCGAGAAAAAGATTATCAGAAAAAAGTTAATTTTAAAAAGACTACGTTCTATTAACATTAATGGTAAAATCACACCTTTAACATTCGACACTTCAATAATCGATTTGCAAACCTTTTCTGGTTTATCAAAATATAATTTTGAAAAAAATTCTTTATACGAAACAATGCGTAAACAGTATGACGTACAGCCGTCTAATGCAATTTTAAATGTAATCCCTATTTTAGGTACAGATCAAGAGCATACCTTACTAAAAGTGGATAAAGATACGCCACTATTAAAAATATCAGGTAAAGTTTTTGATAACAACGAGAATTTAGTGGAGAATTTAAATATTGTCTATAGTAACCAAGCCAATTTTAAATTCATTATAGGTATTTAGGAGCGTTAAAAATGCAGGATAAAAAAAGAATTCTAGGTACAATCTATGGCCAGGCCATTGGTGATTCAATGGGTATGCCAACCGAATTATGGCCAGTCCAACAAATCCAACAAAAATTTGGTAATAAAGTTACAACCTTTTTAGATGGTACTAGTGATAATGAGATAGCTGCCAATTTTACAAAAGGTGAATATACAGATGATACTAATCAAGCTTTAGCAATCATAGAAGCTTTAATTGAGTCAGACTGGAAACCAAACAAAAAAATCATTGTTAAACATATCCTAGACTGGGCCAACAAAGCTGGCGCTTGGACTAATAACATCTTAGGACCAAGTAGTAAAGCTGCGTTAAAAGCGATTAGAGCAGGCCAAGATCCTAATGAAATCACTAAAACAGCCTTAACCAATGGGTGCGGTATGCGTATAGCTCCAATTGGAGCCTTATTTGAACCAGCTCAATTAAATGAACTAGTAAAAATGGTTTATGAAGTGACACGTATTACGCATTCCAGTGATGTTGCTATAAGTGGAGCTTGCCTTATTGCCGGTGCCGTAACAGCAGGAACAGCCAATTATAATTGGGATGAGATTGTTCATTACGCGATTACCGCAAGCGACACCGGCTTTTCCCTAGGCGCACCAACCTGGGCGGCAAAAGTTAAGGATCGCACTAAACTTGGTATTAAATTAGCACAAGAATATCGATACGACGAACATGAATTTAGTAAGGCAGTTTATGATTTAATTGGTACGGGAACAATGATTTCAGAAAGCATTCCTGCTGCACTCACAATTGCTTATTACACACGAAGTGTAAAACACTGTGCAATTCTTTGTACTAACTTGGGCGGTGATACTGATACTATTGGAGCAATGGCAACTGCTATTTGTGGTGCCAAAGAAGGCGTAGATGCAATTCCTACAGATTGGGTCAAATTAATTAATAAAAAGAACCCGCAACATAATATTGAAAAAATTGCAGAAAAAATGATGACCTTTAGACAGAATAATTGAGGTGACTATTTATGAATAAAGAAGAAATAGTTATTAATAATAAAGACAAAACATTAACTCCAGGTAAATTATTTTATAACTGGTTTGCTGCTAACATTGGAATTATGGGATTTGTCTATGGGGCTATTATCGTTAGTTATCACATGTCTTTTATCCAAGCGCTATTTGCTGCTTTAGTTGGGGCGCTGTCATTCCTAATTCCGGGTTGGGTAGCTTATAGCGGTAGAAAGAACGGAATTACGACTTTTAAAATGAGTCGTGCTGCCTTCGGTACGCATGGCAATAAAATTCCAAATGGCATTGCATGGTTCAATATGGTTGGCTGGTTAGCCGTTAATATCACTACAATTACGCTTTTGCTATCATCAATGTTTGGTACAGTAGGTATTCCAAAAAATAAACCTACTTTGGTATTTGCGTTAGTCATTGCGGGTGGACTGGTACTAATAACTGGTCTACTTAAAGAAGATACGCTCGCCAAAATTCAAACTTGGCTTAGCTATATTTTTGGAATATTAACTTTTATTATTTTACTCATGTTTTTAGCAAAAACAGATTGGCATTTAGCTTTTCATATGAAAACTGGTTCACTTGTTGGCGGATGGTTACCTGCTGTTGCCTATGTTGCCGCAGGATCTGGAATCTCATGGTCAATGGCCGCAGCTGATTGGGGTGCTTATGTAAAAACATCTACTAAATCATCTAAAACGTTTTGGAATACAACTATGGGGGGAGCAATTCCTCTATTTATTTTAATGGTCGGTGGAATCCTATTAGCTACTATTAAGCCTAACTTAGCAGCAGCTTCAGAACCATTTGCTGTCATGTACTCAGCAGTCCCTACATGGTTCGGCTTTCTATACTTTCTAGTTGCTGCTGGTGGCTTAATTCCACAATGTTTAGTCTCATTTAGATCTGCTCGAATTAATTTGGAAACACTGGGAATCCACGTCTCTCAGCTAACTTCTCTTGTTATCCACGGTGTTATTGTTTTCTGCATTCCAATTTATGTTTTGTTTATTTCAGGTGACTTTCTAAGTAACTTCGAAATATTTTTAAACATACTAGGTACTTGTCTTGCGTCTTGGGTAGCTATCTTTCTTTGTGATAACGTTATGTATCGTAGCAACGGATATGATATAAAACTACTAGTATCAGATTCGGCCGTTACTTATAACTGGAAAGGAATAGTCGCCTGGATTATTGCTACTATTGTCGGATTCTTATTTACAAATAATGCTATTTGGACTGGCCCTTTTGCTCAAGGCATATTCTACAATACCAATCTCGGTGTATTTATTTCAGGTATTATTGCTATATTTTTAATGGTAATTTTAAAGCCTTTTAAGTCTCATGCAAAGGAAGGTTAATATGAAAAAAGCATTAATAATTGGTGCTGCTTTTGTTGATATAGTTGTTACTGTTCCTGAACTTTTACGCTCTGGCGGAGATGTAACTGGAACACTTAAGCAGACAACAATTGGAGGCTGCGCATTTAATGTACTGGGGGCAATTAGTCATAGCAAACAAAATGCTGATTTATTTGTCCCTATTGGTAAAGGACAGTATGCAACGTTAGTTAGGAAAAAACTTTCTGAATTAAACATTCCAATCTTACTTCCCACTAAAGATGGCGATAATGGCTGGGATATCTGCTTAATCGAACCAAATGGTGAACGATCATTTTTAACGATTCAAGGGGTCGAACAAAATTGGCAACGAGACTGGTTTAAGCAATTAAATTGGGAAAACTATCAATATGTTTACTTAAGTGGCTACGAAATGGAAAACATTGCGGCAGCAAATGAAATATTAGCAGGACTTGCCACAGCCCCTAAGAATATACAAATACTATTTGATGCTTCTCCGCGCTTAAAACACATTCCACAAAATACAATTAATAGACTAATGTCAATGAACGTTATTATAAATTGCAACCAAGATGAAATTAATGTACTTGAAAAGAAAAATAATTCTATTGAAAATAAAGTCAAATCAATTTATCATCGAACACATCACCCAATCATAGTAACACTCGGTTCAGAAGGAACGTATTATTATGATGGTGATACTTCCGAAGTTATTCCAGCAAAAAAGGCAAAAGTAGTCAATACTATTGGTGCGGGCGATACCCATTGTGGTGCTTTGATAGCCGCTTTATTAAAAGGAAAAACGCTTAAATCAGCTATTATTTACTCCAATAAGTTGGCAGCTAAAGTAGTTGAACAAGAAAATGGCAGTTTAAGTTGAATAAGTAATTATTATATTATTGCATCTAAATTATAATAAAAAATAAAACCTATAGTCTCTTAATCGAGATTATAGGTTTTATTATTATACAAATTATTTAAATTGTCCCCAGAGATTATTAGTCGTGCCCGTCGGATGCACCGGTAAATACAGATCCCTACCGTTGTATCCCACATAATGTACCCATGTGTAACCGTCGTAGTTGATCCAGCTATCGTATTTGATGGACGCATATGCTGGTAGCATGCCAGCCCGTAGCGCACCAGTCCCAGCCAGATGGCGCACTTGGATTGGTGTATCACCATTGACAAACGTGCCATTTTCGGCTTTAAAACCTGCAGCTAGGTGTCGTTGCAGATTGCTATTGGTTGTGCCAGGGTTTTGATTGCTAGCAGGCTTGTCAGCCACGGGTTGGTCTGCTGTGCCTAAACTAGAAACACCAGTTACTACATCCTTGCCTAATGTCTCCTGAGATACACCCCATTTGTTCAAATAACCGACTGGATCGCTATGGTTACCCCACATATTTTGGCTAACAAAATTATGCGTAATGATCCCGCCATTGATGTTGTTAAACTGCAACGGGATGCCAAACTGTCTGGCAGAGTCATGTGCTAACTTAACGTAGGCAGCATAGTCTTGCTTAAACTGTGCATAGGTGTTAGCATGGCCAAGCTCAATCTGCACAGGACTGTTTGCGTTGGCGTACGTACCAGCACCCCAGGCAACATAGCCTGGTTGGCCAACCTGGTAGACTTGACCACCGTCACCGACGACGTATTGAGTGTAAGTGTAGCTGCTATTCCAGTTGTTTTTAAAATAGCTGGCGTTGTCACGGGCGCCAGACTCGGTCCCGACATCATGTAAGACTACATATTTATTATTCGCTACCTGGCTTGAACCTTCACTGGCGCCTAAAGCAAAGGATTTATCCACATTGTAGGCGTTAGCAGTATTAGTGGCCCCAAATAAAAGAGCGGCCGCAAATGCAGTCGCTCCTAAGATAACCTTTAGTTTATTTGATTTTTTCATAGCTGCCTCCTTTATAAAATTTTAAACAGCTGTTGCAAAATAATATATAATAGTCCAGTCGTTGAGCTAATCCCGATGATTAACTGCCACATATTCTTGCGGCTAATCAGTTGCAGCTGGTGTTTGTGTTGTTCTTCAGTTTCATTGCGTTTAATAATCGCTCCAAGAATATCGTTGTTTTGTTCCCGCAGATATTTATTAGATTGGTCTACGCGATCCAATCCCTGTAGAAATTCTTTGTGCATCTGCAACATTTCATGTTCTACGCGGCCTAAGCGCTTCTCGTGGTCCCGCAGCAATTTTTCATGTGCTTGAATTAATTTATGATCACTCTTTTCCTCCAACTTAATCACCTGCCATTGCTGTAAAATCAGCAAATTTAGTGCGAGCAATATTAGCAATCTCGCTCATAGGCAAGTCAGTAAAAGATTGTTTAGCGGTTAAATCCTCACTGTTCAGATTAATCGTGCCGTTGATAAAGCTAGCACCCTCATTACCATTAAAGCTAACGGATGTCCCCACCGCTTCACCGTTATCATTAAAACTATAATTCAAGTCAGTCATTCTAATTTCCATCGTTATTGCTCCCTTCAAAATTTTCTTCCAATTGATCCATTAATAAATCGTAGGCAGTTGCGTCTTGATTTTTTAATTCGTAAGGATAGTCTTTAATTGCTTCATACAGAGACTTTAATTTTTCTACATATTCTGTGATGGTAATAACTGTGGCCTCATTTTCCAGCTCAAAGGCAACCTTACGTGCTTCTTGTTCTTCAGTCTTAATTACTTGGCCATCATCAAAGTAAGGCTCTAAAGCTTCCTTGCGATCAGCCGCATATTCCTCATTCTTGGCCACAATCAATTTCAAAAGTTTAGACCGCCCACGACTAGCTTTACTTTTTAAATTTAACGCACCCAGCAGATTGCCGACAGCGACTAGTTCAACATTTTTAAATTTTAGCGTTTGTGTCATTGTTGTATCAGCTCCTCTTTGTTGTATAGGCTTTATTTAGTTGTTCATAATTAATATCTGTTTTTTCTAATCTGTCAGTTTCATACCCACGGCGTTTTGCTTTTATTTCCCAGGCAAACTTAGCATTAGGAGCACTAGAACAGACAATAAAAGTATTTTTTTCTCTATTAGCAACCCAAAAAAGCGCCTTAGAATAGGGCGTTATAAAAACCTGGTAAGGATAATCAGTATTAATGATTTGTTGGAAAATAGTATCTATTTCAACATTGGCTATTCCGTTAGTATCCGTTTTTGCTTCGCCAATATCACCTAAATAGCTTTCTGTAGTTTCGTAGGCAGGCGTCTCTCTTAGTCCGTCGTTAGTAACGTGTACTGCATTCTTTTTGCCTAAAACATCAAGGTCTCCAAAAATATAAGGATCTCCCGTTATTTTTATACCATCAGCTTTGGATGAAAGGCCTCCCATTCCAAGCGCAACTGCAGCTTTACCACTTTTAGTAGACATTTCAACGCCAGTATTCCCCTGAACTATCATACCAGCGTCTCCTTCTGCCAATACATCGTACATAATTCTTCCAATTTCATTTTTGTTATTAGCCATAAAATTCTGATACCAAACAAATTCTCCGTTTTCAGCCATAAATCCATTATTTGAAATATCTAGACTTTGAAAATAGTTTCGGTCTAGGTCAAATCTAATTCGGCCGTTTGCACTAGTAATATACCCTTTCTTAAATACAACTTGTCCTGTATTTAAGTTCATACTCAAATTAGCTCCACGAAGTGTGCCCGTGGTTATTGTTTTAGCGTTTAAATTAATTATATTTACCTTTGACGCATTTAAAGTTCCGGTTGTAATCTTATCGGCATTTAGAGTTGCAATTGCAGCGTTAGGAATAAAAGCTTTTCCAGAAAAAACGGCCGTGCTAGCGTCTAAATACAATTTATTAGCTGAGACCAGCGCGTGGTCGCTAGTTAAGTCAACCATACTTTGTGAAGCTACTGGCTTAAATGATGTAGCCTTTGTACCTTCTTCAAGTTGCACTTCAGCAAAGTATAGTCCAGCAAATTTTCCGTTAGTTGAGCTGTTATTATCAAAACGTAGATATGCCTCATCAATATCATGAGTTGTAAAAGTAACTTCTACTCGTTCGGCATTCGATGCCGAAAGCCTTTTTTTATTTACAATCAGTTGTATTTTTGCAGGATCGTAATCGATTGTGTTACCGTTTTGTCTCCCTAAAATAAACACATCTATACTAGCCACATTGCTAGCTGCAAAACCTATAAAGCTTAACGTATATTTCTGGTTAGGCTTTATCGCAAAACGTTCTGATTTAGCAAAGTTCTCACTGGTAGTTTCATTTCCCAAGCGGTATAACCTGTAGCCTCCTTTATAAAAATCATGAGAGGCTTCTTTAGCGCCTGACCAGCCGATTTCGGGGACAATATTAGCAGCTGTTAGTGATTTAACGGTCACATTAAAACGGTCATTCAAAGCAGTCAATTGTGTCTGTGTTACCGCATTATTCGCAGTAACTTGAATGCCTTCGACTGTTTGTTCAAGCGATGTAAACTGCGTTTTAGTTGCCATATCTTCGGGCGCAGCTATCCAGTCTTGCGGCAGTTTATTTCCCTGCACTAAAATTATTTCGCCAGCCATAAACTGATCGCCAGGATAAAGCCTAACCCTAAACGTCCCAGTTGCCGCATTGGTATTGGTTGTAAATCGTTGTATATTTTTTGAATAAACGCTAGCATCAGTTTGCAGAACTTTAAAAGCATGGTCGTTTAAAACCTTACCGTTTTTATCTCGTTCTTCTAAATAACTTAAGTAATGATTATAAATTCCACTCCTAGTAATAATTCGTAAAGTGTATTCAGTTTCTGGCTGTAATGAAATTTTTGTGGTATTAATCAAATCACCAATATAATCAGCACCTGTCATTTCTGCATCATTTAGCCCATTAAACATCACAAAACTATTACTATTACGCTTTTCACTTCCAACATAAATAGCTTTTGGATTTGTATTTTCCCAGCCATTTAGCCCATCATTAAACGATCCGTTCGGAATTAAGTTGCGATAGCCAAAATTTAAATTGTCAATTTTATTTTCCACATTACTAACAGTTAAATTAATACTATCTGCTGTTTGCTTAACCTGTGATTGCGTCCAATTCTGAGTGGCGTAACCATTTAACATCCCTTTAACATCATTCTGGCTAACCTTGCTGCTTATTTCGTCTGCTTGTAATTTAATGTCAGCCTGTAAATTATTTACTGTGCCGTCGATGCGGTTAACATCAGTTTTATTGGCCTTTAAATCCAAACTATTATTAACTGTGTCGATTTCAGCAGTTAAGCTTTCATTAATGCTGTCTGCATGTTCAAACGCAGTAACAGCACGTTCTAACGCATTAGCCGCGTCTGTTTTAGCTTTTTCTGCTGCGTCTTTAGCAAAACCAGCGTTAGCCACCGCATTATTTGCATCATTAATCGCCTGCTGAGTCTCTTCTCCCACTTCTTTTACTTTCTGTTTAACTTCTTCGCCAGTACTATCATCAACCAGTAATTTCCAACCAGGTGGGACTGCTTTACCGTCATATTGCCATAGTTCCGTTTTATCGCCGTTTTTCTTGTACCATAAATCTCCATTTACTGGGCTCAATGGTTCGTCAGGACCGTAATAATTTGAGTTTTTACCATCAGCTGATTTAGCCACATGATTTACGTCATTAGTTAGATTATTTAAACCATCATTAACGTTGTTTAACTGATTGTTAAGGCTGGTTGTAGTATCGGTAAAAGCTGGCACATAATTGCCTAGCTCAATTTTTTTGTACTGCTTAGTCAGTGCATCGTACTGGTAACTAATCATCCGTGATATAATATTAAAATCTGGCGTCACTACCGTAACGTAATCCCACGGCAAGGCCTTTTCCAAAGCTTTAAAATCAGCGTACTCTTTCGTGTCAGCTAAATTTTTAAACGTAATTTTAAAATTAGAAGTCGGGATGTCAATTTTATTAACACTGTATTCCCGGCTCGCCGCTGCTCGTAACTGTGCGTAAGCTTGTTCCAACGGCACAGCATCTTCATCTGTTGTTGTCGCTTCAGGGTCAATTGCTTTAACGTCCTTATACTCAATTTTCTTAATCCGAGTAAAAGCATATTTATTCTTTAACGGACTATCAACGTACTTTTCTGGCAACATTAAACCATCATACCCATACGGCATAATCTTTGTAACGACAGTAGAGTAATCTATCTCCGCTTCGTAACCAGTTAAATTTTTACCGTGTTGCACCTTAAAACCTTTATCGTTTCCGCGGACGTCATTAAATAACACAGTAAAGTTATCTCGTTTAATTTCGCCGCCCCAACGCGACAAAAAACTGTTGTCCTGGGATGCATCTAGTAAAGCTTGTACGGCATTTAACCGTACCATTCGCGCATTACGAGCCTGCGTCATGTTAGACATAAACTTAAATCGTGTTGGGTATTGCATTCCGGTATCCATATGATCAAGGGCATCTTGGCCATTTTGTCCAACAATATTGATATCCTCGATAAAATTACCAGCTAAATCATAAAAAATGTGGTAGCAGTTGACTTCTAGATAGCCAATATTTTTCGTCACTTTAATAATGCGAAAAAGCTGGTTGCCGTCTGGCGTTGGTGCCTTAACGATCATGTCGCCATCCAGCAGATTGGCGTATTTCCCGCTACTCAAATAGGCAAAATCAAACTCATAAATCCCGTTCATTTTTTCTTCAACGGTGTTTTCTTTAATATCAGCGTCCAATACTGCCAAACCATTATTATCAAAATTAGTTTCATTTTCCGCATATAACCTAATCACAGATAGCGACACCTCCTTTGTAATTCAACCTTGCTAATCCCACCGTTAAACGTAATCATTGTTTTCCCAGGTTGTAAAACTGGAAAATCTCCCGTCATATAACTGCCTAAATTAGTGGTCGTGTAGTAGCATTCTTTAATTTCAGAGTCCATTAACATATATTCTTTTTGCAGATTTACTGCAATTTTAGTTTTTCCTACCATTAAGGTACCTTTACCACTGCCATAGAGTTTAAAAATTGGCAAACTTTTGTACGTGCCAAAGTTGTTAACTGCCGTTCCACTAGCAGGCGTTAAAATTTCATCTTCTTTGGCATACTCAAATGGATCACAGGTAAAAGCGACTTTAAACTCACCGTATTCTGCGATATCATTTTTAATCCCATCGATTTTCACGCGCTTGATTTTACGGTACACGTCATCGTCAGAAAAATAAAAAGTCCTAGCATTTAATAGCCAGGCTTTAATCTTGCGTAATTGTGGTTTAACGTTAAAACGTTCTAAGATGTTAAACTCGATAGTCTGTTCAACGTCTTTAAAGTATTTAAACCGATTAACACTACCGTCGCGGCCTTCAATATACTCCGATTCATATTCCGGCTCCGGGGCCTCAATGTCAGTACGGTCAACCATGCTTAACAACATATCCTGGTCTTTCATATCATCTATATAGATATTAGTCATTAAGCATTCCCCCTAACGCCAAAATTATTCTTTGCACCTTTACTGCTTAACCATTGATCTGTTTTCTCAAAAATGTTATCAATATCGTGCTCACTGCTGATTTCGTTATTAAACGTAATGTTGTACGTGTTTACTGTTCGACTTTGATTAACCTCATCTGGATTAATGTGAGTACTTCTAAAAATCGCATCACCGATTTCACCTAGAACTGATTTAGTTAACGGCAATGCCGCCTCTGGCCCCGCTTCGCCGACGCCATTATTGCCACCTAATAGAGTTGGCTTGCGGAAAATTCCACCTTTTGCGTACCAATTAACCCTTAAATGCGGCACAGATGGTGGTTTCAAGCTAAAATGACCGCTCAAACTAAAATGCGGCAGCGGCGGCATGTGAATTCTTGGGATACTTAAATGCATGCCACTAAAAAAGCCTTTAATCTGATTTACAATCCCAGAAATAGTACTTTTAGCTGCTTGAATTGGCCGGGTCATCGCACTCTTAATCCCGTTCCAGACACTGGAGGTTACTGACCTAATACCATTCCAAACACTGGTCACTTTGCTTTTCACACCATTTGCAGCCGAAGATGCAACACCTTTAATCCCATTCCAGACACTGGAAACGACTGACTTAATTGCGTTCCAGACAGAACTAGTCACCGATTTAATGCCATTCCAAATCGTCGTTACAACGGATTTTATACCGTTGAAAACTGAACTGGCTTTACCTTTAATTCCATTCCAAATTCCAGTAACCACCGATTTAATTGCGTTCCAAACTGTGGTAGTGACACCTTTAATAGCATTCCAAACTGCGGTAACAACTGACTTTATAGCATTAAACACTGAACTAGCAGCACCTTTAATACTGTTCCAAATGGCGACAACGACACCCTTTATCACGTTCCAGATAGTCGTAGTAACTACTTGAATTCCATTCCAGACAGTTGTGAGAACTGTCTTAAGCGCATTAAAAACGATCATTGCGGTATTTTTAATACCATTCCAAATGGTGATTAAGAAAGTTTTAATGGCATTCCACACCGTTGTGACAACCAATTTAATTCCGTTCCATAAATTAGTGAAAAATATTTTAATTGGTTCCCAAATGGGCTGGACTAATGCAATAATTGTTTGCCAAATAGCTTGTAACCAAGATGATATAAAAAGCCAGACACCTTGAATGACTGATTGAATCGTCATAAAAACAACTTTAAATACGTTCACTAATGTATTCCAAATTGGTGAAGCTACAGCAATAATTCCTTGCCAAATACCACTGATCCATTCTGTGAATCCATTCCACATATTTGCAGCGGTATCTTTTATACCCTGCCACAAATTACTAAAGAACTCTTTTAAACCATTCCAAATGCTTGAAGCAGTTTCTTTAATACCGTTCCATACTCCTGACAAATAATCCTTAATGCTATTCCAAATTTCACTGGTTTTTTCCTTAATTTGTTCCCAATGAGTGACGATATACGCAGTCGCAACACCGATGGCGACCACAACTGCAGTAATCGCGGCTGGAATGGCAACAACTGCAGCACCTGTAGCGCCAATCGCAGCCACAATCGGTCCAAAAACAGTCATTAGCGTACCAATAATTGATAATAATGGCCCAATTGCTGCTACTATGGCTGCTAATGCTATAACGAATTCTTGTGTTTCCGGACTAGCTTCGCTAAATTTCTTAGCTAAATTGGCCACCACCTTTAATACTGGATCCAATGCGTCTAAGGCTGACCCTAAAGCATCCATTAATGGCCCACCAAATTCAATAGCAACGTCAGTTACTTTATTTTTCAAGATTTTCAATTTGCTGCTAAAGGTCTCATACCGTTTTTGAGCTTCCTGTGTGAGCGCGCTATTGTCTTTCCAGCCTTTAGCTGAAATATCCAATGCCTTGGATAAAGTACCGCCAGCCCCAGATAACCGCAACATCGTATCAATTTCTTGCGTAGAATTAATGTCCATGTCTTTTAACATCGATGTAACGTCTTTACCGCTACTTTTGGCTTTGCCTAAGCCTTTAACAAAGGCAACAATCGCCTGCGAAGCGTCATCTTGCCAGGCTTTTTTAAACTGGCTAGCACTCATACCCGACACGCTGGCAAATTTATCTAATGTTTTACCGCCACCAGCTACAGAGGTATTGATTTTTTGCATTACCCGTGACATAGCACCACCACCAGCTTCTGCCTTAATCCCCACAGAACTCATTGCGGCAGCTAGCCCAGTAATTTGGCTTTCGGTTAAGCCCACCTGGTGGCCAGTACCCGCTAACCGTAACGACATATTAACGATATCTGCCTCAGTTGTGGCCATGTTGTTCCCTAGGTTAACAATCGATGATCCTAAACGGTCAAAATTCTTCTGCGGCATGCCCGTGATGTTAGCTAGTTTTGCTAGGGCTTGAGCGGCATCTTCTGAGGACATGTTCGTTGCTTGCCCCATGTCAATCATTGTACGGGTAAACGACATCACATTTTTTGTTTTGATCCCCAATTGACCAGCTGATTCAGCCACTTTAGAAATTTCTGTCGTTGAAGCCGGAATTGATTTAGACATTTTGCGAATACTGTCTTCCAAATCATTATAAGAAATGGTGGTTTTACCATTTGCATCCTTGGCTTCATCAACTGTCTTCTTTACACCAGTAAAAGCAGAATCAAAGTCGCTAGCAGCTTTTACAGATGCAGCCACACCAGCCACAATTGGTGTGGTCACACCAACTGTCATACCGCGGCCAATTGATTTTAACTTGCCACCGGCCCGAGTCATCGATTCGCCAAAGTGTTTTAATTTATTATTTGATTCGGCTAAAGAGTTCGCAAATTCTTGGTGTGACTTTTTCGCGTCTAGTAATTCATTACTTAACTTGTCGACTTCACTAGAATTTTCGCCGTACTCTTGCTTGGCTACGGATAGCTGCTTTTCTAAGTTTTTCACCTGTGCAGCTGTTCCCTGTTCCTGTTTAGCATAATATTGTTTGGCCAACTTTGCCTTGTCAGAGGCCTTAGCATTATTGCCCAGTTGTGCTACTTGTAATTCATATTCTTTACTAAGTCTAGTAGAACTAGATTTTAAATGATCCTGCTCCGTCGCTAACGCTCGCAATTTGCTTTTTCTCGCTTTTGAGGCTTTAGCTGCAGCACTCTCGGCTTGCGTAGCCGACTTTAATTTATTAGTTGTGCCGTCAATTTTATTCTTAAGGAATTCCTCTTGCCGCTGCGCATCTAATAATTTATTCGTCCAGATACGCGTTTCATTAGAATTTTCACCGGTGGTTTGTTTAACTCGTGTTAAGGCATCAGACGTCTGCTTGGTTTTGTTTTGCGCCAATTCATACTGACGATTGAGCTTAGTTAACTCGGCCTCCAGTTTTTGCGATTCAGAAGCTGAGCTCTGCATCTGTTGCTTTTGCAGCCGGAACTGCTTATTCAAGGTGGTCATTGCACGATTATTTTCTGTAATCGCGCTCTTAAACTGCTGGTTAATAATTTTGTACTCTAATTGGATTTCCTTTTTGCCTGCCCTTAGATGACCTCCTTCCTATGAGTTTAAATAATTTTCAATCGCAATTTTATTCCGTGCCAATTTATTCAACTCGGCAATACTCCAGGTTTCTACAATATTTGGTGCTAGCCCAACAAAAAAAACGTAAAAACTATATAAGTCTTCTACATCAGTAATTACAATCCGCGGCTTACGTTTTTTGTCACGATCAGCCGCCTTTATTTTTTTGTTGCACGTTTAAAACCTTGAGCCATTTTGGCATCTGCTTTAGCAGTACCACCGACCATTTCTGTTAGCACTTCACCAAATAAAGCAAAATCCAAGCCGATTTTATCTTCAAATTCAGCTTGGGTCATATTTGTAGTCGGATTAGCATTCAAATAGGCAATCCAAACTGAGTTAATTAAATAAGGTTCCATTTTTTGCGGATCTTTATCTGCATTAATAAAGGCCTCCAATAAAGACGCCGGCAGTAATTTTTGGCGCTGGAACTCACGTAATTTTTTTATTGAAATCCGCGGATTAATCGTTACAGTCGTATCATCGTTAAAGGTTAATTTACGTTTTGTCATTTTTCTGTCCTTTCTAATAGCCGCCTGCTCAGCGCATACTGTGATTTTTTTAAGCGACTGTAAAAAATTAAGAAGCTGGTTTTTCTGTGACAGTAATGTCAGCTGTTTTATCATTGGTTAAGGTAGCAGTACCAGCAGTCACTTTACCGTCAGTAGTCATTAAAGTAATTGCCTTAACCCCAACACCTGCAGCTCCGTCTTTGCCGGCAACACCGGTTGCACCTTTTTCGCCGGGATCGCCTTTATCACCCTTAGCACCAGCATCGCCCTTTGGTCCTTTCAAAGCTGCTAGAAATTCAGCTTCTGTACCTTCATTGCCAGCGTCTAACCAAGTTTGATAAGCCGATTTGCCTGCTGCTCCAGCAGCACCATCCTTGCCGTTAGCCCCTGCTTTACCAGCTGGACCTGCAGGCCCCGTAGATCCGGCCGGGCCAGTTGCGCCTTTTTCTCCGGCAGGCCCTACTTGTTCATTTTTAGCACCAGCTTCTAATTTATTTAACTTAGCGGAGGTAATTACATCGCCTTTTTTCCATGCTGTTGGCTCGTATGCCATAGTCAAAACATCCTTTCTAAATTTTAATCAGATAATTTAGCCTGGTCAGCTAACGCTTTATCAGCCTCAGCCTTTTCTGCAGCTGGATCAGCCAAAGCCAATTCTGGTGTAAATTTAGTTAACCAAGACGTTTTTAATTCGCTATCTTCTAATTCAGACTCCAATGCTTCGTAGTAAAACTTGCTGTTGTCGTCTTTCATCGCGATAAATTCTTGCTCAATTTCTGCAATTTCTTCACCGCCATTTTCCAGTTCCCAAGTTAAACCGTTAGAAAATTGCATATTCGTAAATGCGCGCAACATTTTTACTTGTTCGTCTAAATCTAAAACTTCAAACGTTAAGATTCCACGACCCTGACGGCTAGAAGTACCGTAAGCGTAAACCCCTTGTTTTAATCCATCGGTGGACAAGCCCCAAACTTTACGTAAGTTTTCAACCGGAAAGTGGCCCGTCCATGTGCCCGTAATCTGTGTTGGAATGTCAACGTGACGTACTTCATCACCTTCGCATTTTTTCACAACACTTTTTAATTCTGTTTCTAATTCAAGTTTTCCTGTACACCCCAGTGGTACACCAGGCGCATATTCTTTACCATCAAACCATTGGATTGAGGCACTTGTTACCTTATATTCGTCAAAGGTTGTTTGTGTTTCTACCAATTCTATTCCTCCTTTATAATTCAGCCGCTTCTGCTAAGGCTGTCATTAGATCGTTAAAAATTCGCGTCGATGCTTGTTCACCGCCACGTTCAAAAAATTCCTGTGCGATATAGTTATGTGGTCCAATACCATCGTTTGGAAAGACTAAATAGCCAAAGCTATTCTTGTTACTAGCAGCACCACCACGAGGGTAAACTTTAAATCCGAGATTCATTAAATCTCCCTTTAATGGATTAGACGTTTTAGCATGGCGTTTATTGCGATCAGATACTGGAATAAATCCAGTTATTGCCTGTATCGCCGTATTAATACCAGTCGTTCTTAAAACATTATTGACAGCTTTTTCTGCTTTGTCGGGCACTTTAGCCATAGCGCGCTGCACTTCTTGTGACTTTTTAAATTTTAAAAAGAACTCAACAGCCATTACTATTCACGCACCTTTATCACATGCACAAAATTCAACGTGATCATTTTTGCCCGCTGGTTGGTATCCGCAAACTCACCTTCATCGATTTCGCTACCCGTAAAACGCAATCCTGCTAACCGTAATTGCTCAGCTAGGGCTAAAATATCCAATTGCTCTTGCTTACGTGTTAAAAAAGCTAGTGTAAAAGTTTTTAAATACTGGTTATGCGCCGTAGCCGGTCTAATTTCACCCTCTTGCGAGTAAACAAAAAAAGACGGATTTTTGATGATCTCGTCTTTTTCCAGGTTAGTATCAAAAAGTGGCCACGTTTGGCTACTCATGATTTCAATAAATTTATTCAATTTAAATTGGTCAATAAAGTGCATTTAAAGCCCCCTTTTTAACTAGATACCAAAACATTGTTCTGCGGTCATTGCTGGGATCGATTGCGGTAATTTCATAATAATCACCATTAATAACAGCCTTATGACTTTCTTTGTCGATACTATTATAATAGTAGGTTTCGATTTTTAAGTTAGCCATACTATCTTTGGCAACCTTAAAATAATCCTGGTCTTCCACTCGGATTTGCCGATAATTAAAAAATAACAATCCTGCCTCGTTAAATTCAAAACCTATTTTTTCGCGATTAGCATTACGTTTGGTTTCAATAGTACCGAAATGGACTACACCTTGGTTAAAATTAGTCAGTCTATGTTGCACTAGCACCACCTCGCCGTCTAATACCATTCGCAATCTGCAAGGACAAAATGTCAGAGCGATAATCAGCCTCAAATGCCTGGCGGTAACCATCCCAATCATACCGGCAATAATTTAGCAATAAATCTTTAGCTTTGATTCCCACTAAATTCGACTCGCTGAAATCTAACGGCCCTACGCGGTCAACGATAAATGCCATTCCAGCCTTAAGTGAGTTTTCCAGCATTGGGTCGCGTTCATCAAACGTGATCATTAATTGGCTTTTAGTCTCTGCTAATAATTCAGGGCTAACTGTAAAATTCATTCAGTCACCGCCTTATACTATTTAGTCAATTTAGCGCCACTAGCTTTTGCACTATCAGCTTTTGGTTCATCATTATCATTAGCTACATCTTCGGTAACATCGCCAAAACGTCCCGGCCGTTTAACGTCAGAATCACCTTCTAGAGCCGGAATTTCGGCACCAGACATGCTAGAAATATCTGCAACAAAAAAGGCATTCTCGTTTTTAGCCACACCCATGCCGAAAAACTTAGCAATGAATAAATTCATGTCTTCGATGGCTAAACTTTGGTCATAATTGTTCAATTCCATCTGGCCGCTGACACCTAAGGCATAGTTTTTCAAAACGCCAAAAATGATACGGTCTTCTGGGACTGCGTAAGACTGGACAATTGTATCGCCAGTTGGTAACGTGATTAAATGCCAATTGTTATCAGCATCTCCAACCGCTAATTGTGGGAATAATTTAGACCAATAGCTCATCGGATTAACAATGGCAGCAATCTGACCATTAGCCGTTTTGGCTTTAGTTAAAGCTGCATGAATGCCTGCTAATGACATTGGCTGTAAATCAGCTAATTCAATTGTTGGTTTGTCTGGGTAAACGCCGTCCACAGAACCACTTAATTTTTTAATCATCCCAATTGGCATGTCCTTACCAGTTCCGGCAACCACAGCCGATTCTAATGTTGCCGCCATAGTTTCTTCCAAAAATGTCACCACATAGGTTGCTAAAAATGTAGGTCCCAGTTGGAAAAAGCCTTTCGGTACTGCCATAAATCCGCTTAATTTGCTGGATTCTAAAGATAAAGTCTTAAAGCCATCTTCTAAAATTTGTTTAATGTTGCTTGGAACCTTACCCCAGAACGCTGTCTGCTTGGTTGGATCCGCATAAATTAGCTTCATCAAAGCCGACACTGTTTGAGTATCGACCATGCTTAACAATGGATGTTCTTCTTGGATCCGCGATAAAACATCTTCCACAATTGTTTCGGGTAATGTTTCTTCCAAGTTGTCAAAAGATTGTTTTTTGGCCGCTTCCGCGAAAAATTTACGTTCATTTGTTGTCATTGGTCGCCGAACACCGCGGGCCTCTAAGATTTTGCTATCGGTCATTTCATTAGCCATACCATGCATTGTTTCCCGTGCCTGCTCACCAATCGAGTTCTGCAAGGATTCGGCAAACTCATTAAAAGCTTCACCTTGTTGTTTTTCATTACCATCGCGCATAGAATTAAACATTTTAATTCGCGCGGCTTTAACTTGTTCTGTATTTAAATCTAAATTTTTCATTACTCCGCCTCCTTGGCTAAATTAATTAATTTTTCAGCAATCGTTGGTTGTCTTTTATGCTTAGTAACCACTTTTGCTGCGATTTTTCCATGATATTTTGCAATTAATTTTTCTTTGATGTTAGCTACCGATTTAGGCTCTTCAGGTTCCTTCGGTTCTTGTGGCTCTTGTGGTTCTTGTGGCTCCACATATTCAATCACCTCATCGGCTAAACCTAAAGCCACAGCTTCATCTGTATTCAAAAAAGTTCCTGCATCTAATAATGCTGTCAATTCATCTTCAGTACCCGTAAAACGGGTCATGTAAGTCAATACCAACGATTTGTCCATTTTATTTAAATCAGCAACAGCACTTTCTAAATCAGACGCGTCACCGTAAATCATTGTTGCTGCATGGTGTACCATCAATTGCGAATTCTCAGGCATATAAATTTTGTCACCGGCCATCGCAACAATTGACGCTGCACTTGCTGCTAACGCATCGATGTAAATATTAATAGTTTTGTTAGATTGCTTTAACGCGTTATAGATACCAATTCCTTCAAATGCATCGCCGCCATATGAGTTAATGTGGACATCAATCTCATCAGCAGTAATTTCCTTCAATGCCTGGTTGACAGCCTTAGTCGTGACTGATTGTTCCTCGTCATCCCAGTAGGTAGCACCAATAAAACCATACAAATTCATCCGTGCCGGTTTGCTTTTTTCCTCAACAACATTAAATATTGTCTTGATTTTCTTATTCGGCATTTTTGTCGTCATCCACTTCACCTCCTTTCAAAGCATCTTCGATTAAGGCATAATTCTTACTCATGATATGCTTATCCGCCCAATCTTCGTCTAATGGTTCTTGGTCTAAATAACGTAAGATGTCGTTTAATGACCAAGCCCCAATCCGGCTTAACAACTCAGCAGAAGTAGCTAATTTCGTAATATCGTAATTACGAATGTGATCAGTTTTAACCTTACAATAGGTATGCTTTAAAACCTGATTGCGACCGTATAGCTTACGATTAATTTCATCTGCTATCTGTTCTGCTAGTGGATTAATACAAAATGAAATAAAATTGTCCGTCATGCTGTCCGCGTCTGCGGTATCACCTTTTAGCAAGCCTCGTGGAATAGCAAAAGCATCCGCTGCCATATTAACAATGTCATCGACCATGGCTGCGATGTCACGGGTGGTCTTATTGGCAGCAGAACCAGAAGTCTTACTATTGCCCGCTGCGTTTAAATCGTTCAATTCTAGACCGGCTTCAATCGGTGTCACGCTGTCTTTTTCTTCAAAAATCGGCTTCAACCGGTTTTCAAACATGTCATCGATGATAAAATCATATTCGGTTTGTTCAATTCCATCTTTAATGACCGGCTGCCCATTTTCATCCGTGATTTTTTTCTGCTTGTATTGGTCAAACGTAGTGTCAATCTGCAACGCAAATTTTAAAGCGTTACTACGATTATAATTACGAATTGCGCCACCTAGAAATGTGCCGTATTCACGGTAAATGTCGTCAAAAATTCGTTTTACCTTAGAATTATTCAATTTAAAATGGAAAACATCTTTTTCCAGATAAGATTCACGCAACATATAATTACTAATCATAATGTGTTTATAAACATTAGGCTTAAAGGCATATTCCTTTAACGTATAAGCATCGGCTACCAACAATTCGCCACTAATTTTTGACTGTATCACCAACGCTCCGTCCTCATTCATCACCATCTGGTAAACTACCTTGTTCCAAAAATCAGCAGCATTTTGGTTTTGATTCGGCTCTACGTTGAGTTGATACCAAACTTTACCTTGTTTCGCCTTGCCATGGTCAAATGTTAAAAAATCACTTTTAACTAAAGCATTGGCAATGCGATTAATACAAAGTTGGATTGCATAGTACTTAAAAGCTGTATTAGCTTGTTTGCCGTGGATAAAATCTTCAAACAGTTTGTATTGGTGCTGTCTCAGTTCTAAAGCCTGTTTATTTTCGTTCACTCGGATTGGTTCCGATTTTGATTTAAATAAATCTAAAAAGCCCAATTTTTCACCTCCTACTAGAATGTTACTGTTCGCAAACCTCGATGATAGGTAGCTGTTGGCTTATTTAATATTGACTGAAATTGATAAGCGTTTAAAAAAGCAAAAAAGCCGTCAGTTTTACGTAACTTCGGCTCAATTTTGCTATATTCAATATTTTGGCGTGCATCGCGGTCTTTGTACGTATTATTCGTATACCATCGCATCATAAAATCATCGTCACAGTAAACTAAATTGTGATAAGCAAATAAATCATCAATGTTATTTTCCAACTCAGTATGGGTTTTAATTCCAGTTCTGGCCTGCAGTAAGTCGCCAAACCCATTATTCGTAAATTCTTGTTGTAAATAATTCCGCCGAAAGCTATCGGCAGCGACACCTTTGATGTCATAATAGGCAGCTTGTTTTAACACCCAGTCCACAATGTATTTCGGCTGATTAGTTTCATCATTAATTACTTCTGCCAAACCGCGTTTAAACGCGACTTCCAGTGGCACTTTGTAGTGCCGACCTTGCAAGGCTTTGTAATTGATTAAAGTGTGGTGTTTCCAGTAATACTTTTTTCCAATTTTGAACAACAATCCTAAACCGCAAAAATCCATCGTATCCGCATAGTCAATTCCAACAACACACGGCTGGCCTCGTAAATCCGGAGTTTCTTGGTTGGTTGCTTTAATCGCTGGCCACTCTGCTACCGGGCTGCTAGCTTTCATTGCCGGAATGTTCATTCGTTTAGTCATAAATTCAATTCGTGATTGTTCCCGATCTTGCGCTTTTTCAAACTCAGATTCCATTTCATGCTGTAAGTTCGGGAAATACGTTAACGACGGGTTAGCTTTTTGCCACATTTTTTTATCTTGCCACTCAGCAGCATCGTCTAGCTTACAAATAAACGGTAAAGTCCTACGATTAGGCCGTTCACCAGCTAAAATCATTTTTGCTTCTTCTTTTAATTGATCTAAAAAACCATCGCGATTATAACCGTCAGTAGTCATGTAAAAACGCCGCGGATGTGGCTTTTTACCTAATCCCGATGTAAAAACATTAATTGAATCTTCATCCTTATAGGCATGTATTTCATCAAAAAAGACAGCACCTGGCCGGCCACCGTCTTTAGTGTTCGCATTATTCGTGCGGTATTTAATTTTTGAATTGGTTTTCCGAAAGGTAATTTGTTTCTTCGTCCATTTAAAAAACCGCTTATAGTATTTTTCGCGGGATTCCAACAAATCATGAAGTTCATTAAAAGACGTTGTCGCCTGTTCTTCAGAGGTAGCCACAATGTCAATGTCATAATTGCGAATGTTCTCAATAGAGGCTAATTCCCACTCTTCGTAGGCCATATATCCTGTTTTACCGCCGCCACGGCCCATCATGACTAGAATTTCGTCAAACATTAGCGATCCATCATCATAATAGGCTCCGTGGACTAGTGCGGTCAGAAATTTTTCCCATGGGAGCAGCGGCCACGGAAAGTGTTTTTCTGCATTTGATAGAACCGTGTCTATTTGATCACGTTTTAAAATAGCATGAGGATCGTTTAATTTACTCTGGACGAATTTCATCAGCTGCTTTTGTTCTTGACAAGCTAAGATATTACCATCTAGGACGCCATTCATATACTCATCAATTGCCGGATGATAATGAACTTTAGAAGTCATCTTCATCATCACCCGCTTCAGTCGTTTCAATATGCAGCTGCTGCAAAATCTTTAACATTTGCGCATTGACTTTAACTAATTCAGACACCGAATCATTTTTCTTGTAGCCCTTTTGCGTCGCCGAGTTCTGCCATTCAACCGAAACCCCACGGGCCTTAATATCTGCTACTAACTCATTCTTAATGTCATAAAAATTCAAATAATCATTAATCAAATCTTTAAAGTGTTCAGCATCAGCGCTCATATTAGTCAATTGGTTTAACAGCGATGTTTTAATTTTTTCTTTATGCGTCGCCATGATGTATTCACCCCCTTCACACGAAAGTTAATAAAAATATTTAGTCCAGACCCCTTCCCGTTGTTTGTTTCCCCGAGGGATTTGCCATTTGGTTTTGCCGGGGGGGGAGCTACCAGCGCTCAGCATTTGTAAATTTAGGTGTGTTGAATTGCGCTAGCTTTTCTGGATGCTTAGCATTGTGATCAGCCCGGCAAATTGTTTCTAAATTATTTAAATCCAAGGCTAGCTCGGGTTTAGCTTTAACATGTTGAATGTGATGGACTGTTGTTGCGTGTGTGTGTTTACCTCTAGCCTTGCAGACCTGGCACTCATAGTGGTCTAGCCTAAGTCGTTGTTGTCTTGCTTTGTACCATGGTTGTGAGTGATAGAACTTGATCAGCTCATTATCCTTGATCCATTGCTGTAGTTGCCGTAGGAATACTGGTGTCATCGTCATAGGTTCTTGGCATACTCTCTGGCCCACACATTGATCAACTCAGTCACAGCATCAATGCTTAGCTTACTAGGCTCAATGCCTAAGGCCTGTAGTTGCTTGGCATTGTGTGGCATCAACATTAAGTTGCGCATGATGGCAACCATCAATGCTGCTGCCTGTTCATTACTTACTTGATTAATGGTTAGTGCGTCGATGAAAGCCTGCTGGATATCATCTAATGATTGTTTGTGCTCTTTGAGATACTGATCAATCTTTTGCTTCTGGAATCGATTCACACGATCACTCCTTTATATTTCAGCTGCCAGAATCGAACTGGCTTACCTGGCTAAGGAAACCAGTAAGATCCAACCTCCCAGCTGATTGATGGTATAACAAAGACCTCAGCCAAATCAGACTGAGGTCAAAGGTAAATTAACAATTCACATTTAATTATTTTATTCTACACTATCATAGTACCATGCACAGAGTTGCATATGGTTGCGGATTTGTTGCATAGATGTTAAGCGATCCACTCTTTCAGAAAGTCACGCAATCCTGCCACCCCAAATAGCATCACTGATAAATCTTGAATGGCCTTAGCGCGCTCACGGCTAATCGTACTTTTGTCTACATGCCACTTATTACTTAAGGCATGCATGCCCAGTCGCCGCTCATTAAAATAACTATCCTGCAATATCCACCAACGCCGCTTGTCACTCGGCCCACCGCCCAGGCAGACTTGCTGGTAAGCCTCTAGAATCATATCTACATAAGCCATTAAATGTTTTGTTTTAACATTATATTTAGTCAGCTCATGATCGCTAATTTTAACACCAGTTACCATTTCATACTCATCGTCGCTGACAAACTTCTCTGGTTGCGACGCAACATGGGCCTTTAGCTTAGGATATTCTTTTACTAATATTTGAGTGTTACGCAAGCGGTAATCTTTCTCAGACTTAACCCGCTTCCGTTTCTCCCGGTCTAAATACTTAATCACTTCTGTGGTAATCAAGCGCATTTGTTCTTGTGATAATTTCTCCACTCAATCACCCCCAATAATTGCTAAGGCATCATCTACTGACCTAGCAACGCCATATAGTACTGGCCATTTTTCAATTGCCTTAGCAAACTGCTTTTGTTCAGTACGCAATTTACCCGTCTCATTTTTACATTCAATAAAAAATATTTTGCCATCTGATTTGCGAAACCCGAATAAATCAGGAAATCCTTTTGGTAAGCCAGTGTCAAACCAACCGCCATTATCCATTCTAACTTTGCCTACATTGGCGCGGAATATCATATGGCCTGCCATAGATACCCCCACCCGTATATCATTTTGGATTTTATGCTCTGAAGTCATAATTTATTGGAAGATTTACACGTGATTTATAGATAAATATTTGAGCTCCTAGTTACTTCCCCAAGGGGTTAGGACCAAATTTACAGATTTACACTTCTTTTTAACTTCCCTATGCATTATATTGCTATATATAATATATATATTTTATATTAATAATAGTGTAGTAGTGTAAACCAATTGGCTATAAGCATTGATATTATAGGAACATTAACAGGTTACACTTATCTGAGATAACTCAAAACTACCTATAAACACTGTAAATTCATTTCCGCCGATACCCCCTTCTAGCAATATTACCGTCTTTTTTAAAGCCTCGCCCCCATTTAGGATGATTATCCATCACATACTTAATCTTTTGGGCTAATTTACGATTAGCAATTAAATTTTTCTCACCTAACTGGATCGCAATATCTGCACTGGTAATAAAATCGTTAGGCCAGGTAATTAAACACTGGTCAATTTCTTCTTCTACTGCATCGACGTACATAAACTCAGTGCGGTTAGTTTCCAGCATTTTTTCTTGTACTTTTGTCAGTCCAAAATTAAAACCTGCTTTATAATAACTAACAAACTCGCCCCACAGCTGATCAATTGTTTCTTGGTCTAAATCTGTTACTGGATGCAGGATTTGACGTTCTTTATTGACTAAATTCGGTAAAAAACGCCGCTCGCCAGTTTTATCTTTTAAATAGGTAACTTCATTTGTTGTTCTAGCCATCACAAAGCTTTTAGGGCGCCGTTCGCTGTGACGACCATACGATCGACGAAATTCTAAGATTTCTGCACTAATAAATTTTTTCAATGACTCAAAATCGCTGTTATTGCTAGCAGTCATCTCATCATCATTAACAATTAAAGCTCGCAACATATTGGCATAGCTATCTTTGTCTTTAAAGTCCGTAAATTGATCGGTGTACCAGCCATTAGCCATTTTCTTCAACAAAGTGGTTTTGCCAGCGCCTTGACCACCAACCAAATCGAAAACATAATCAAACTTAAAAATAGGCTGATAAACTTTCGCTACTGCGCCAACAAAAAACAAATTCGTTTGTAAAGTTGTGGTTTCACTTTTTGCAACGCCTAAAAAAGTGGGTAAAAAATCAGCTGCTCGAATTTCATGATCCCAATTTTTGTAGGCTTTTTCCAAGTAATCTTTTACTGGATTAAAGCTATTGGCATGCGCTTCATTCGTTAATGCTAATTCAAAAATCTTCTGTGGGAACAATACTTCATATTTCTCTTCAATGTAGCCCAAAACTGCTGCTGTGTAGTCATCGCGCATTTCGCCTTTTTTGATATGCAAATTTTTAACGTCTTTTATGACCACAATTTCGTGCGTAAATTCGTTGTAGGCAAAAGTGTGAGCTAAAACTGGATCACGTGCTAAAACTAACTTAATATTTTTAATACTATTTGTTCTAACGTTACCGTTTTGGTTCAAAATGAAATTAATTGGCATTTTAACCACAGTATCACTTTGCATTTTCTCCAGCCGTTGCATTTCTTTATCCAATGTCACGTTGTATTAACCTCCTTTCGCCTAATTTCTGCTTGGACAATTGATTCAAATGTTCGATCTACTTCGCGCTGCGGCAAAGCGTCCATTGTATTTTGATTAGCTAAACAAGCTAATTGATATGCCGCTTTTACTTTAACGTTGCGAAAAAGTAGCCCGCCAATTAATGCTGCTAATTGATTGTTGCGCCCACCAACATCACCTAAGCCAGTCGCAATTTGTTCAAATAATAAGGTTGTTGCAGTTCGTTCGCCAGTATTCACAATTGCTGTATCTGGTTGATAGTGGCTAGTTGCACGTTTACGGTTAATTGTTTTAACTAGGTCTAGGCTGGCAGTTACAATCGGTAATCTATTGGCCCACTGATACGGTTTGCCTTTAATCTGACTAGGTGGCACCACAATATAATTATTAATATGTGCTTTAACATCTACGCCTGGCAGCCAGCCAATTAATTGATGGATCCGCATATCCTCACGCTTTAAATAAAACAGCTGGCAACCGCCACCAGCTGTTCTTTGTTTTAAAGTTTTTTTGAATAGCTCAGGATGGCCTAATTGTTGAATTGATTTAAAGCCATCAGCACCGTTTGCGTGTCGGTCAATATCAATTACGAAAAAGTTAGTTGTCCGCAAGGCAATGTTTGCTGTCGGATTGGTTTTCCAAATTTGCTTAATCTCAGCAACAGTTAAAGGTGGTCGGTTAGCAAATGCAATTAACGGTTTTTTATTTGCCATGGGTAAAACACTGAATCCTTTTTCAGCATAACGGATTGCATAATTGACCAAGTTTTGCATTTAGCCCACCTCTTGATTAAAATGGAATGTCATTTTCGTCTACATCAATTGCCTCTGGTTGTTCTGCCGGTGCTAACTCATAATTCTTGTATGGATTGCTAGGATCTTTTTTATTTGGCGTAAAGGTGACTGTCAATGTGATTAAAGTTCCTTTGCCATCACGCAATAAAGTAGCAATATCTTCGTGAATGTCTGTTTCGTTCGCACCAGCAAATACTGATGGCTTAACGGGCTTGCCAAGTAGCGCACCTAGCTTTGCGATGAATTTCATGTTCCGGGTCAACACAAATTCAGGCATTTCTTTTCCTGCTTTAGTTGTGGTCGCAAATGAGATGTTGTAGAATTCTTTTTCACCGGCATGTTCGCCGTCTGTCACCTGGAATACTATGCGAACACAGTCATAGCCGCTTTTTTCGTAAACGTGATGTGAAATATCTTCAACAGCCACTACATAGTCGCCAGCCGGGAGTCCTTGATTAGTATTATTAATTGCGTCTTTCTTTGGATCAAAGTTACCTAATTCTTGGTTTGCTAAGTCTGCTAAATTCATAATTATTTACCTGCCTTTTCTTTAGTTGGTTCTGGTGTAATTGCACCACTAATTGCTTTTAAAATTCGTAAAATTTTCGGGTCATCAATGCGGCTTGCATAATATTTCTTTCGTTTGTCTTTAATCGTTCGTAGATAACGTTCGCCAATTTTTTGCGTGTGAATTACTAAGTCACAATTGCCGTTAACCACGTTGTAGTATTTGGTCTTAAGCGATGGAATTTCACGATGGTTGTCACCATCTTCTACATCCGCTACACGGCTGATATAAATGACATTGACGGGCAAAGCTTTAAGCTCCATTACCATCCCCTGCAGTACTGCATTAAATGTGGCATAACCTTTTCCATACGGGATATCTGCTAGCGCATCAACTTTAGCTTTGAGGCAAACCGCCTGTTCAATCAGCATGGTGACGTCATCAATAACATCAATAATGACCGTTTCAAAGCTATGGTTCTCGGTCTGTAGTGCTAGCATAATTTTGTCTAGCTGCTCGATAACAGTGTTTTTAGCTGTGCCATCACTATTACGCACATTACGTAGTTGCATTGATGGTGCTTTGTTTGCTAATGCGTTTCCGTCGGTGTTAAGAAATAATGGGTTGGGAAAACGTTCAGCTAAAAAGCTTTTACCACTCATCGTTGCGCCATAGATAAAAAAATTACGTGGCGTATCAATTGGTGTCTGTGGTTTGTTTGGTGGTAGTATACTCAACTAATCATCCCTCTCTGTTTTGCATAAAAGTAAATCCAACCTGGCTTATAATCTTTTAATTTCGCGTAAGCTTTAATTTCAGCAAGTGATTTTAAATCTTTAGGCTTTTTATCAGCTACATTGCGCATCACGGCATCAGTCATAATCTTTTGCGCTAATTGTTGACGCCGCTCAGTTTGTACTTTAACTAATTCAGCTTTTTCATCCACATCTAGCTGCATGTCTTCTGTTAACTTCGCCCCGCAATAGGGGCAAACATCGCCTTTACGGTAAAAAGTTCTAAAGCAATTAGCACAAACTGTCACACCTTTAATTACGCTTACAGCCTGTTGTCGCTTGTTTTGCTCTTTTTTACCAATTAAAGACCATTGGCGATCAACTGTCGGTAAACCAAAACGTTCGATGTTGCCTACATGGTCAATAATGATTGCTCGTTTGCCTTTACGCGGATTCATGGCGCGCATGGAAAACTGAAGAAACAGCGATAAGGACTGCGTTGGTCGTAGCATAATGACACAATCAACATTGGGCAAGTCTAGACCTTCAGTAAATAATTCAGCGTTGGTTACAATTTGGATTTTTCCAGATCGGTAATCTCGGATAATCTCATTGCGCTCATCTTTAGGTGTTTTACCTGAAACTGCCTTTGCATTAATATTTTTCTGATTAAATGCCTGGGCTAAACGTTTCGCACTTGCCACGTTATAGGTATAGGCAATTGCTTGTTTATTCCTAGCTAACTTTTGATAAGTTTTAACCGCATTGCCATAGATTTTTGGCTTCAAGGCTTGTTCAATACTTTCACTGGTAAAATCGCCAGTACTGTGTTTTTTTAGCCGTTTATTTTCAATTTGTTTCGGCGCATAGTAATCAATCGGTGCCAGGTGGCCATGTTTAATCAACCAATTAATTGATTTACCATTAATTAAAGTATCCGCAATTTTATCAAAGCCTTGGCCACTCATCCGCCAAGGTGTGGCAGTAAACAATAGCTTAATTGCCCGTGGACATGCTGTAATTATTTTTTGATAAGACTTAGCCAAAGCATGATGTGCCTCGTCAATAAACAGGACACTTGGTTGATTGATCGTCTCAACACGGCGGCTAATTGTTTGAACCATACCGATTTTTACAAGTTCCATTGATACGTTTTGCTCAATAAAGGTTGTACGGACTTGGTCTAAGATTTCTTTGCGATGGGCGATAAATAAGACTTGATTACCCTTTTTTGTTGCTCGCCGGGCAATTTCTGCCATAATCACAGTTTTTCCAGTCCGCGGTGGTTGTTGAACAATAATTGAGCGGTGGCCTTGGTGTAGCTCAGCTAGAATATTGCCAATCGTTTCTTGCTGATAGTCTCGCAGCTGCTTCATTTAATTAGCAATGCTTCTTTACGTACGAGCTCAGCACCATTAACCTCACGGCCTTTTTCTAACAGTTCTTTAATCTTAGTTTTTGATGGCCTGGCAGGTTGTGGCATGTAAGCGTCTACCGGTAGCTTTTTCTCGTCATGAATGACAACCGATTGCCGGCCAGGAGAAAGCTTAATGGTAAATAATGGATCCTTTACCTGGTTAATCTCTGCTGTGTGGAAAGCTTGGATTAAATTGGTCTTCATTCGGCCAATATTGTTATTGACTGCTTTCTTCCGCTGCTGTAGTCGCTTGATTTCTGCGGTTATTTCATCTGTTTCTGATTTTAAGCTGTTAATCACCTTAGCGTAACCGATTGCTTTATCCTCAATGCCATCCGTGATTGCGTCCATCGTATCGTTAAAGACTTCTGGGTCCGTTTCTGCGGCTAAAGATTTTAATTGTAAATAATTGTTGGTTAAATCGTATAAGGTTGTCATAAGAATGTCTCCTTTTAATTTAATATTGCTGTTTGCTGAGCGGTTTTTACGTAATGAGCAACATATTCTGGGCTCAAGTAAATTGTGTAATAGGAATTACCTGTTTTTGATTGCAGCATGAATTTATAAGCGCCACGCCTACACACTTGATCCTGGCCAATTGCCCAATTACTACAGCCGATATATATCATTGCTCGGTATTTGTGGTTGTCTGTTACTATTTCTCCCAGCTTAAATCGCTCATCGTCAGGGTTTTGCCTTTTAACGTCAATCATTATTTACTAGCCCTCCTGTTTATTATTAGTGATTTCATCTACATTGATCATATCCGGCTTGCCAGCCACTAATAGATTGTCAAAATCACGAATCATACGATCATTAGTAGAAGCCAAATCATCACGTAAATCATTCATTAAACTAGTACGGTTTCGTTCTAGATTAGCTACCGTGGTTTTTGACCGCCATTTTTAAAAACAGTTATTTTATATTTGTACATATAGCATTACCCCTTATTGTTTTGGTTTAAGTCAGCTGCTTTAATAAACACACACTTGCCGTGTGCTTATAAAATGTATCTTTATTTTCCATACCTATTCCTCCCATAATTTCCTGCCACAAATAGGACAATAGTCAATGTCTCTTCGACTAAGTTCACCATTTTCCCAACTATTAAGAACTAAACGATGGCCTTCGATATCAACACTAACTAGATCTTCTTCATTACCATCTGTTACGACAGTACCTTCAAGTAGGCAATCAGTATATTTTCCACAAAATATACACGGTTCTTCACTCATCTTCCATCCCTCCTGCAGCTCTAATCCAAGCTGGTGCGTCCCTCAGTGTGTCATCGTCAACATAAAACGCACTCTTATTTCTAGCTTCATCCCAACTAATCCAACTAGTTACTTCCCAGGCATCTTTGCTGTTTAAAATGACAAACTGTGGGCAACCATCATCTTCTGTGCCAGGTAAAGGTAAAATACGTGTATGCTTCAACAATTTTTATCCTCTCCAAAAATCCATTGCAGGTTATTGCCTCTGCGGTTAGGCTTTAATCCTAGCTTTTTCAACATGCAATAAACCGTTCTAATACTTTTATCAACCCGGCTTGCAATCTCTGGTGTGGTTAAGCCTTCGCACCAGGAATTAATAACCGCACTTTTTATATCGTTTAAATCAATTGTCGGTGTATTTAGCTCTGCTATTTCATGGAAACTAACCACAATCCGATCGTTACCAACTAGCTTTGTCACAGAGTTAAAATATTTTTCATCAACAATAATCAAAGCGCTTAAATGATAAATTTTGCCAACAATTCCATGTAGGTTATGCAAAACGTCTTTACCACTGCGGTAAATTTTAACGGTGACATGGTCTCCCACACTAAGCTTCTTCATTGGCATTTACCCTCGGGACTGACGCGCAAACACTAATAACCTTGTTATCTTTACAAATGCTACTTAAGACTAGAACTGATTGTCTGTCGTCATCGTTAATCATCTGTGGTGTATCCAAAATGCCCACAAACTTTTTCGCTCTTAATAACGGTTTGTCAAATTGATAAAATGAAACTGATTCACTTTCACGATAAAGTTGTAAAATTTTCTGCTCGTCTTTAGTTAATTCCGCCATTTTTAATACCTTCTCTCTGTGCTATACTTAGCTTGTAATTTATTTTTGTTTGTCCGTAATGGTGGCGGCCGTTGCGGGCTTTTTTATTTCTTCAATTTTGTGTGCGATAATCAAGCGCTTTTCAATGGCAAAGCTTTGACCAATGTAAAACCAACCATAGCTAAAGCCAACTGGTTCAGTTTCTGGCAATACGACATCATAAACATCCTTATGCATCAAGCCATCACAAACAGTTAACGTAATCCGCCAATGTTTAATTGCAAACACCTCCTTCAGTTAAAAATTAGATAAAGCATCCTAAACACTGTTGCCCAGAACCCAATGCATAGGCTAAAAATTCCTAGCCAGGTTAGGACAAAAATTCTACGCCAGGCTTTATCACTCAAAGTAGTATTCTTCCTCTTTTTCCATTTCACTTTGTTCTAGTGCCTCCCAATCAATCATTACTATCACCACCCAAACCAAGACTTATATTTGCCTGTTTTAATTATTTGAATTAGCTTGACTAAACCTGCTCCGATTACTAGGCCAACTAGCCAACTTGGAACAGTAGCAATGTGGCTGCCTGCAATTAAATAAATCATTACCAGTTGAACTCCTTCCAATGCTCTTCTAAGAATGGACCGAATACAGACGCCCTGAATCGGTAGTTACAACCCTTACCACCGCCGATAATGGCATGATCGTTTTCCATCTGTTTGATTTCATGACTAAATTTGGGATTCCATATCGTATTTTCTTTGATCCATTTTTCGCTCTTATTGCCAAGAACTTTTCGCAAATCAGCCATAGTCCATGCACGACCAGTTAAAGCTTGTTGTGTTAAGTGGTCTAATTGCTGTTGCTTAATCAGTACAAAACCTGGTGGAATTTCCACCGGTACTGTTACCTTCAAGGTTTGTGGCATAATATCAATCCTTTCTGTTATGCTTTAAATACATCAATAAAGGAGGTAGCAAAAATGGAAAACATTGAACATTACAAGTCGTTATTAGGAAAACTGCTAAAAGTTGCGATGCAAAACGCTCGAAAAGCTAATGATGTTGCCTGTGATGCAGACCTATATTCATCCGACCACAAGAGTGAAGCTGTTTTGGGCTATGTTAGCCTTGCGTACTCAGATTTTCGATCAATCTGGACTATCGTAAATTCGGTAGATGGCTTGGAACACCCCGAATTTGATAACTTGATGGGAAAAGCGGATGAATTTTGTAATGAATTTCTTGATAGTTTAAAATCAGATCACAGCCAACACTGGACTGACATACATTATGGAGAATTAGTTAGAATAGCTTACTCTGTCGGTTTATTGCTCGATGTAGATCCAGTTACCGATGATGAAAAGAAAACTTTATAATTAAACAATTTTCCGATTAATAATTTTTATCTGTAATGCCAATCTTCTTTTAGGAGTACTCCTTGCCACTTAAAAAAGGCTTGGAATGCTCCTTTTAATTTTTTAGCATTGCCTGTCTAATCGCTGTTACGCCTTTATCAAAATAAAGCCATTGTGGTGTTTCTTTATTACTGTACTTTGATTTACTGCTTGCCCAGCGGCCATATTCATTTTGCCCTGGTTGTTCTGCCTTTAAGCCAAGTTTGTTACAAATACGGCCTACTTTATTAGCCGAAGAGGCATTAACCAATTTAGCAACCTCCGTCGCGCTATATTCTTTATGCTGTAAGGCCGGAATTATCATTTCACCCGTTATTTCCTTAGCAGCATTAGCTAACAATGTTTGCTTAGATGTTTCAGAAGCTGTGGCCATGGCAATACGATAAAGCGCATTTGCTTTGGCCGTTTTAGCCCTTGTCACTGCTAATTCAGCCTGTAAAACTGGATTAAGCTTCTCTTCGGGCAATTTATTAAGCGCTCTTTCCATAGCATTAAAGGCATCAATGTATTTAAACTTAAATTCAAGAGCTTTCTTACCAGTAAAACCCATAGCAAGTAAAGTGAAACCATCTCGATTCACAAAATAAATACGTCTGTCACGTCCGTAACTATCCGCTGCCTTTCCTGTAAAAAACATTTGCGTAAAATTACACATATTCTTCTCCCCAACTTTGGGGATATCTTTTTCAAGGTTCCTTATGTCACGTAATATGTGATCATGTCTTTTATTAAAACTAGTTGCAATTTGTAAGCTTGTTGTTACTGCTTGTTTGTTTTTCATGACAACTAAACTATTCATGCTTAAATACCCTCCTTTAAAAAAATTTGATAATTATGTCCATTTATAAAATTAATAACTTAAAGTTGACTCGGGTGCAAAATTAATTCCGTCTCTGGGCCATTCATACAATTTAGCAAATGCATCACCCCATCCTATTGGAGTCTCTTCTGGATGCTTTTCATAGAATGAAATACGTTGGCGGGAAACCTTTATACCAAAGTATTTTGATAGTTCATTAGCTGCTTCGTTTTGACTAAACCCAGCATTAATTCTTGCTGCTTTTAAAGTAATACGTCTCATATCCAACACTATTTTCTGTCCCTCCCCTCTGTGTATATAAACAGTATAAGTCAACTTAAAGTTATAGTCAATAACTTTATATAACTTTGTTAAACTTTTGGTTGACATAGTGTTACATTATGTTATTCTTATTACGTGATATAGATAGGAAGTGATAATATTATGGCTCAAAATAAAATTGCTCAGCAAATTCAATCACTCAGAACTAAAAGAGACTGGACACAGGATCAATTAGCAGAGCGTCTAGGGGTTTCGAAACAATCTGTTTCAAACTGGGAAACCGGATTAAAAAGTCCAAGGATGGGCGCTTTACAAAAAATGGCCGATATTTTTCACGTCAGCATTGGTTATATTACAGATGGAGATGACTTTGACCAAAGCATCGACCAAAAAATTACTATCCTGATAAAAAAATTAAATAAAGATAGAAAGCAACGTGTATTTAATTTTATAAACACACAATTATACGAACAAGAAAAAGAAGATATTTTTAATTCTCCCAACGCCCTTGCCGCACATGCTGATAATATTGATCAAACTTATTCCAACAAGGATATTAAAAAACGGACTGATTTTCTCGAAGAAGAAATCAAAAAATATAATAGAAAAAATGGCAAGTAGGTGTTGCCGATGAATAAATACGAAAATTTGGTTAATGAGTTGTATCCAGAAATTATTGTTTTAGAACCACAAAATCTGTATCAAAATACTGATTGGTGGGGAACTTTTAAAATCAAAGATAATCAAGCCTATATTTTTATTGAGCCCCAACAATCTGAAGCAGATAAATACCAAATCTTAAAAGAAGAATTTTACCATGTTTTAACGGCTGTTAATATTTTGCTAGAGCGCCCTAATATGGATTATTATGAAAGGCTTTCCATTCGTAAGCAAGAACTAATTGCGCGTCATTTAGCATACAAAGACATTGTGACTATTGATGATTTATTTGATTGCTGGAAAAATGACTTAAATACAGAATGGGAAATAGCAGAACATTTAGATATTACGTCAGAATTTTTACATAATGCGGTTAAATATTTAAAAAGTGTTTATCCTACTCGGTTTACTATTCACACGACAGATGGAAAATACCTAGTAAAAGTTAATAATACATTTAATTTTTATCGTTTAAGCCCCGACCAATCTGCTGCAATATAAAAAATCCCCTAACCGCGGGAACGATTAGAGGATTGCTCTTTATGATAAAGAAGGTAACAACTTAATTATATCATAGGAGGAGATTGTTATGTCAAAGAAGATCAAGGATGAAAATGGGAATGTTTATGTTAAGAAAAAACCATTTTATAAACGTTTTTGGTTTTTACTATTAGTTGTAATTCTGATTGTCGGGATTGTGTCACAAATGGGAGATGACACAACAAAAAGCAGCGCCAGTAACGATAGCAAGGTTGAGAACACTAAAAGTAGTTCTTCATCAAAAGAGTCTAAGGTCCCAACTGAATATAGATCTGCCCTTAACAAAGCAAAAGACTATGCAGATACAATGAACATGTCTAAGCAAGGGATTTATGACCAATTAACTGCAGACGCTGGGGAACAATTTTCAGAGGAAGCAGCACAATATGCAATGGATAACTTGGATGATATTGATTGGAACGCCAATGCCCTGAAAAAAGCAAAAGAGTATCAAGAAGACATGGATATGTCCCCTGAAGCAGTTAGAGACCAGCTTACATCTGATGCAGGCGAGCAATTTACTGCTGAAGAAGCAGACTATGCAATCCAACATTTAGATGATTAATAATTTCTCTACTTCAAACCAATGATCATTATGGAGGGTTATTCCTTGAAACGAACTTATGAATGTAAATACGCAGGACACACTTTTATTGATGTTAATGATACTAGTGTGACAATTCGTCGCAAAGGTATGCTTAATTTTATTAATCAAGGATTAAAGGGTGCTAAATTAATTCCTTTTTCAAGTATTAGTGCCATTCAATTAAAAAAACCAGGCGTAGTCACCTCTGGCTATATTCAATTCAGTATTGCTGGTGGAAATGAATCAAAAGGCGGCCTTTTTGATGCTACCACAGATGAAAATACTGTTATGTTTGCTGATAAAAAAACATTAAAGGATATGGAAGAACTAAAGTCATACATCGAAACTAAAATCTCTGAATTGAATAATCCAGTAGCAAAATCAAATTCGCTAACTGGGCCAGAAGAAATTAAACAATACAAAGAATTGCTCGATCAAGGAATTTTAACTCAAGAAGAATTCGAAAAGAAAAAGAATCAAATATTGAACTTATAAAATAAAAAACCACACTTGCTACGAACAAGTGTGGGATAGATCCTGTTAAAACAAGCCAATAACTTATTTAACATAGGAGTGAGACTATGAAAAAGTTATATTTAATGTGTGCAGCGGCTTTGCTGGGAGTTAGTGCTGTGGGGTGCACCAATAATAATTCCAGTAATGCAAATAATAATAGAACCGAAACTACAAGCACTAAAGCTTCCGCTAACAATCTTAAAATTACAAAGGATTTAGAAAAACAGTTTAATTCAGACAACGATAAAATTGTAGCGGTCGATGTGAAAACTGATGTGGTTGACGATCAATCAAAGGATAATAAACCACACGAAGAAATAAAAGTTACTGTTAAAGATAAGGATACAATCGAAAAGCTTAAAACTGATAAAAATGCTATTGATAATGGAAATGCCAGTGATGATCAAAAGATGTATATTGCTGGGATCCAAGATATTATTAGTAATGAAGCTAAAAAGTTAAATAACAATGCTGATACAATCACGTTTGGCTATAAAATGGACGCTGACAATACGATGTTAATCGCTGGCAGCAGTAAAACCAAAGACTTTGTTAAACCTGTTGAAATTAATATAGACTAATAAAAATAACACATCCCCACCGACCAAAGTTGCGGATGTGCCAACGCAAAATTACCATGTTGCATGGCTCTTTTTGCATACTCTATTTTACATATGATTGATTTTATTTACAAGGAGGATATCACAGTGGCAAGTATCATAAAGCGGCACGGTAAGTGGCAAGCACGCGTTAATTATTATGATGAAAATGGTAAACGACGTTCTAAATCAAAAAGTGGCTTTAAAACTAAACGTGAAGCCCAATTATTCGCTAACGATTATGAGCTTAAAGCTAACGATAATGAGCTAGGTCCTGATACCAATATCACCTTGGCTGCCTATTTTAAACAATGGTATGAGCTTTATAAAGCCCCTGCTGTATCACCTCGTACATTAAAGGCATATGAATACACTTTCAACGTTATCAACAAATATCTTCCCAAAATGCAATTAACCAGTTTAAATGCGCAAAACTATCAAAAATTCTTACAAAAATATGGCGCTAATCACGCAAAAGCAACTGTTCATAAAGTTAACACCTGTATTCATGCTTGCATCCGTAACGCAGTTTATGATGGTATTGTAAAGCGAGACTTTATAACACGGACTACTTTAATTTTTGATAAAAAACGTACTCAGCAAATTGAGTATTTAAATATAAAAGAGATGCAACAGCTAACTACTTATATTCTTAAAAAATTAAATCCTAAATATGCTAGTGGCTATATGATTTTAACTGCTATTTATACCGGCATGCGCTTAGGTGAGATTCAAGGCTTGCAATGGCGAGATATTAATTTTAACTTTAAAACAATTAACATAGTACGGGCTTACAATGAGTTAAACCACGAATTTAAGGAAACTAAAAATAAAACATCCAACCGCATCATTCGTATAAACGATGATTTGTTAAATGTTTTTAAGCAATTAAAAAAAGTAAGTCAGCCCAAATCTGATAAAACACAAATATTTCTAGGCCAATCTGGCAAAGCCCCAACCTCTAACGCAGTTAACAAGGCGCTCAGAAATGCATTAAAAGCTAACCGAATAAATCGGCAAGGTTTCCATTTTCATTCTCTGCGTCATACTCATGTGGCCTATCTCCTTGCTAATCAAATAGACCTGTACGCAATTTCAAAAAGACTTGGTCACGCTGATATTGGAATCACAAGTAAGATATACTCATATATGATTGATGAATACCAGGTTAGGACTGACAATCAGATAGCAGATACCTTGCAAAATATTGTGCACGATTTGTGCACAGAACCATCAAAAACGTTGTCAAACCAAGGATAAGGATTCCCTCCGGGCGCATATCAGTTATAATAAGAATAAAAACGAAATAATAATCCCGCTAAATATATGTTTAGCGGGATTATTTTTATTAAAACAATTAAAAAGATTGTACGTAAAGCAGTGCAATTTAAACTATCGATAACCTGTATCGTCTAATTACAAACGCACTAATTTGGATAAAACCCACAATATGATATCAATCATAGCATTTTATATTGCTTATAAAAATTGTTCTTTATAAGAATAATCGCCGCCCCATGAACCACCGCACAGCATCGCGAACCTTCCGATTTTTGCGATTTGGGCAGTATACTCATCCTGCTCTTTTGTAAAGTGGATTTAAAGAGTGATGCCAGTAAAATAAATATAATTTGCTAACCTATTATAAATCGGTTCAATATCAGACAGTTTATCCGTTTTCTGGTATACACCTAACAATGCTTCGCGAATATCAGAAACGCCAGGTTGAAAATTTGCGGCCAGACTGTTATATAAACCATGTAAGGTTGCTTTCCCGTACCTTTTTTGTTGTAGTAACTGTTCCTTGTTCATAATTTTACCCCTTAAATTTGAATGCCCCGAATATAAAGAAAAACACCCTATTATAGAGTGTTTTTCTTTATATTCAATTCTTAGCAAGTACCAATCTTATGGTGAATTATAGAAGCTACCCAGACTTAATCAATGCAGTTTATAGCTTAACCTCAATTAGCAAATTTTTTGAATAACAAGCTTATAATTCATTAAGCCAGATACTGCTCGACATTGCCCCACGATAAGTACTAGCACTCTTTTCTATTTGTGAATAAAGTTTGAGGACACTTTTTGGAGCCTTAAACTGATGCCCTAACAAATAGGAAGCAATACCATTACTTAATCGCGTACAGACAAGTTGTTGTCGATCACCATTTTGTAAAGATTCTCCACAGTCTAATAATAGCTTAGCTATTTCTGGATTGTTTTGCACTTGTTGGTCAGCATATGTCTTGCTTATGTCCTCAAATAGTTTATTTGATTTTTTATTCATCAACATCAATCCCATTATTTATTCTATTTTGAGCCCAACTATTAACTACGTAGAATTTCTTGCCCCAATTAAATGAACTAGTACCAAATTTTCCAAAAACAAAGATAGCACCTAGATTCATTAAGCTACTTTAATAATAACTGTAAATCTGTAAATACATTAAGTGCTTGTTTTAATCCGCTGCTGGTTACATTTACTAATTGTGACTATTTATCCTTCACCTGCAAAATAAGGCTGGATAATTAGCCCTATTCTCGGCGGGGCATTTTTTCCAAGGGACTATAAAATTGTGATTTGTCCGAAAAGTCCGCCATATACAACCCGTTTAACCCTGCCTTTTGTCCGATCGCCCCAAGTTTAATGATTAAATCTTCTTGTGGAGCGGGAAAATGAATCCGGCCTTTACTGGCTAAAATTCTAATGTAATTAATCAACCGATTTACTAATGCTTCTGGGTTTTTAACCTGGTCGATCTTTTTATAGACTTGTAACAAAACATCAGTAATATTAAGCAGCTCGGCGGATTGATCTGGTCGTTTCATTAAAAGACTGTAGAGTTCCTTAACATACTGTTTAGTATTTTTTCTAGTAATCTCTTCTTCATTAGATTTCATTTCTTATCATCCTTTTTATACTATTCTATTTTTACACATAGTCATTAAAATAAAGAAGCAGGCATTTGTTGCTGCCTGCTTCTTGATAGATAATAGCAGGAACCGTTGCCGCCATTTAACTTAATCAACTTTTCCTCACTAACATTTCATCCCTCACCAATAAGTATAATCGGCTTGGATGCACTTAACATATTTGACTATTAACGTCGCTAAATTTGCTATAAGCGTCACAATTCGATTGATGAATGTTCTCAAAACCAAGTCGCGCAACTAGATTTTGAACAGATAAATTCCTTTGCAAAATCCAAATATTTTATGCTAATTTCTCATAGCAACGATTCGTAAAAGTTCATTTCTTCTAAGTCAGATTTTATAATTAATGATCCCAAAGAAGAAAAATAATTACGTCTGATAAACAGTGCTTAATAATAAATAACAATAAAAACTATGCTTAAACTATTTCAATATTTGCCCGATCACCGGCAGCAAATTTAAGACTAAAATAACAACTGCAATGACACGGCCTAATTTAATATTTTGTAACAAATAAACGAAAAATGCATAAATTAAAATGGCCATTAACAAAGCACTTAATACACTTAAAGTAGTCGTGGCAGCCGTTTGTAAGAACCCACCAGTAATAATCACCAAAATTAAATGAACGAAGTTGATGATCACATCAGAAATACAAGTGGTTAGATAAAAACTGCGCTTCACTTGTTTTTTATCTAATAATGGGACATCCATAAAATGTTGTGCAAGCCAATAAACGAAATAACCAATATAAGTTGTCACAAATAAGGCAAGCACCACACCAATCATGCTACTACCAAATGTCACCCACTGAACCGTTGCTGGTGCATCAATCAATATTTTTGAGAGCGTAAAATATTTTGTGTAAATGCATAAAAGATTTCTGAATTGTATAGA
>NZ_AYYI01000027.1 GCF_001436505.1 Loigolactobacillus rennini DSM 20253
AAGTGATTAGAACTTTTATAATTAATTCACCAACAACAGTTGACGAAGAGCCCTAAAATATAAATTAAAGTACCAACACCAGAACTTAAAATTGCGATTCCTGGATTTAATCCAACTAATATAGGAACTAAAACTGTAGCGCCAAACATGGCAAATAAATGCTGCAATGATAAACCAAACCATTGTAATGGTGCTGGTTTATCGTGAATGTCTAATACAACGCGGTTTGACTGCTGCTTCTTTTGGGTCATTAGGATAACCTCCACTTTATTTTTTACCATAAAAAAACACCCATTTAGCAAAATGGATGTTAATTTCAGACATTAGCCCAAACTAGTTTTAAGGGTAATTGCTGAACGCTTGCGCGACCATTTTGCTCTCACTGGAGACAATTAAATCGTTTTGCTTTTAATCTTCTTTTTGAATAAAAATCCCATCGCGGTGATCAATTTCTTCAACTGCCACCTTTATTTGTTCGCGAAGTGATGTTGGAATATTTTTACCAACGAAATCTGCTCTAATCGGTAATTCGCGGTGACCGCGGTCAACTAAAATTGCCAATGAAATTTTTTTTGCACGTCCTGCTTCTAAAAGTGCGTCTAAAGCAGCACGGACAGTGCGGCCGGTAAATAGCACATCATCGACTAAAATAACGTGTTTGCCTTCAATTGGAACCGGAATCTTTGCGCCATTTACGGTCGGATGTTCCTGATTTTTTCGGTGTATATCATCACGATAAAGCGTAATGTCTAGTTCACCAACCGGAATGGTTAAGTCTTCTAATTGTTGCATTCGCTTGGCTATGCGTTGCGCCAAATAAATGCCCCGCGTCTTAATTCCAACTAACACGATATCATCAAGCCCTTTATTGCGTTCAATGATTTCATAAGTGATTCGGGTTAAGGCCCGTTTCATTGTGACGCCATCTACAACTTCCTTTTCCAATTTACTACCCCTTTCTAACAAAAAATCCTTTTGCCCGTGCGGCAAAAGGATTTAATTAATTGCATATCACTAATTAATTATGCCTTCTTAGCCTCACGGGGCTAATTTAAAGGATTCGTTATTTGATTAACCTAAGAATACCGAAATGATTACTAACTGTCAACCGATTTTTCTAAAGTTACCAACGTTTGCTTGAAAATTGGTGGCACTGCCACACTAAAAGTTAGCTGTTCACCGGTACGGGGGTGTTTAAAACCTAATTTAGCGGCATGTAAAAATTGGCCATGACCAGACAACGTTTTTTTAGGTCCATATAGAGGATCACCTGCAACTGGATGACCAATGTAGCGCATGTGCACACGAATTTGGTGGGTTCTCCCAGTTTCTAGCTGACATTTAATCAGGGTGTATGCTTTAAAACGCATTAAAACTTCAAAATGGGTCACTGCGTGCCGACCATCAGCCACCACTGCCTGTTTTTTTCGATCATTTTTTGCCCGGCCTAATGGTGCATTAATGGTTCCGCGTTGTTCTTTAAAATTACCATGGACAAGTGCGAGATACTCTCGTTGTGTCGTTTTTGCTTGTAATTGTGCTGCTAAACTTTGATGGGCTAAATTATTTTTTGCCACCATTAATAAGCCTGAAGTATCTTTATCGATCCGATGAACGATTCCAGGACGAATCACCCCATTAATTGTTGACAAAGGGCTGTGATAAAGTAAAGCATTCACCAAAGTTCCATGTGAATGGCCCGGCGCTGGATGCACCACCATACCTTGGGGTTTATTGACTACTAAAACATCTGCATCTTCATAAACAATATCCAATGGCATTTTTTCCGGCTTAGCAGTCAAACTGACAGGTTTAGGTAATTTAATGACGATATAATCGCCGGGAGTAACAACATATTTAGCTTTAACGCTAACGCCATTAACCTGCACTAATTTTGCTTTGATTAAATTTTGAATGTGTGAGCGGGTTAACTGGGTAAAAGCGTCCCGTAGTACTGTATCTAGCCGCCCTTGTTGTGTAGTTATGGTCAGTGTTAAACAATTTTGCGTCATGATTAACCTTTCTCATCTTTAAAAATTAAATCAATAAAAATCAAGATAATGCCCACTGTTAAAGCTGTATCAGCTAAATTAAAAATTGGGAAATTAAACCAATCTAATTGCAACATGTCAACAACATAGCCTAAACGTACTCGATCAATAAAATTGCCTAATGCACCTGCTATCATCAGAGTTAAACCAGTTGCATAGAAATACTGCTTATGCGGCGCACGATACAACAAATAGATTAAAACTACCATAACCACTGGCGTTAAAATCAAGAAAAAAATTTGGCGGCCAGCTAAAATATTCCAAGCAGCACCATTATTTTGTAGATAAGTTAATGACATCAAATGAGGAGCGAGTATTTTGACTTGTCCCAGCGCTAAATGACTAATCGTCCAATATTTTAATAATTGATCACTGGCGATGACTATCAAGAATAAAATTAGGTAAATCACTTATTGCCCCTCACTTTGTAGTTGCTGCTTAAATTTCGCTAAATCTCGGGTTAAGTCACTTTCAATTTTTCGGTTGTAAAAAACTGCGGCTGGATGAAAAGTTGGCATAACGCGGTAATGTCGCTTAGTCGGCACAAATTTTTGCTGCTGGTAATCATAACACCGAATTGGACCCGAAAAAAATTGTCCGTGCACGTCTCCAACACGATATTTTGGTCCCAACAAACGTTTCAAGCCAACATTACCAATGGTTAAAATCAAATCAGTGGGTAAATGTGCTAGTTCGTAGTCAATTAAAAATGCCTGACTAATTAATTCATGTTGTGTGGGTGGCCGATTATCTTTTTTCTGGTAAGTCTGACCAGTTCTTTTAGCTGTCTTTGTCACAATCCGAAATGGACGACTGCGATAGGCACTAGTGATAAACACTTCTTCGCGAGTAACTCCTAGTGTTGACAATGATTTATCAAGTTCCACCCCGGCACGTCCTGTAAAAGGTTTATGGGTTGTTACTTCCGTTTCACCTGGTGCTTCACCCACCAAGATAAAACGCGGCGTTAAACTACCGTTTCCTGGGACTAGCCCCTCGACGTTGTCATGCAAGGTTTGCCAACCACGTTTAATTAAGTCAGGTGGTAAAATGCTAGCCATTAAAATAACCCGGTAATGTTACCATCTGCGTCAATATCCATGTCTAAAGCAGCAGGATGTTTAGGCAGTCCTGGCATGGTTAAAACATGTCCCGTTAACGCCACTAAAAAACCGGCTCCTAAATCTGGTACAAATTCGCGTACATGAATGGTGAAGTCTTCAGGTGCGCCTAATTGTTTAGGATCATCAGTAAAAGAATATTGGGTCTTTGCCATGCAAATTGGCAATTTATCCCAACCGTTTGCGGCAAAATCGGCCATTTGTCGTTTAGCTTTGGCAGTATATTCGACCTTTTTACCACCATAAATTTTTTGCACAATCGCGTTAATTTTTTCTGGAATAGATGCTTGCGGTTCATATAGTGGTTGGTAAGTATGCTGTTCAGCTAAGGAAGTAATCACTGCTTTAGCTAGATCAATCCCACCAGCACCACCTTTGGCCCAAACATTGGTATCCACTGCTTGCACGCCCAGAGCTTGACAAAGCTGTTGCAATGTTGTTATTTCAGCCGCCGTATCCGCTGTAAAATGATTGATGGCAACTGTCACTGGTACCCCATATTGTTGCATATTTTGAATGTGTCGTTTAAGGTTGGCAAAGCCAGCTTTTAAGGCAGCAATATTTTCTTGCTTCAAATCCGCTAACGCAACGCCACCATTGTATTTTAATGCACGGACAGTCGCAACCAAAACAATGGCATCAGGATGCTTGCCTAACTGTGGAACTTTGATGTCTAGAAATTTTTCAGCACCTAAATCGGCGCCAAATCCAGCCTCGGTAATGGCATAATCACCTAATTTTAAGGCGGCCTGTGTGGCTAAAACACTATTACAGCCGTGCGCAATGTTCGCAAATGGGCCACCATGAACAAAAGTTGGGGTATGTTCCAAGGTTTGAACTAAATTCGGTTTTAAAGCATCTTTTAAAAGCAGCGTGATGGCGCCTGCTACTTTTAAATCGGCAACAGTGACAGGTTGCTGATTAATATTATAACCAATTACAATTTTACTGATACGTTGCTTCAAATCACTAAGACTAGTTGCTAGACATAACACTGCCATCAATTCACTTGCAACAGTGATGTTAAAGCCATCTTGCCGTGGCACTCCTTGTGTTGGTCCGCCTAAACCAATTACAACTTGCCGCAACGCACGATCATTAATATCCAAAACGCGTTTCCAAGTAATCCGCCGCTGATCAATCTGTAACTGATTACCATGTTGGATATGATTATCAATCAATGCTGCTAAAGTATTGTTAGCACTAGTTAAGGCGTGCATGTCTCCGGTAAAATGCAAGTTAATATCTGCCATTGGAACAACTTGTGCATATCCGCCACCAGTTGCACCACCTTTGATTCCCATCACGGGTCCTAAAGAAGGCTCACGCAATGCAATGACTGCTCTTTTATTCAATCGTTTTAAAGCATCACCTAATCCAATAGTGACTGTTGATTTACCTTCACCAGCTGGTGTTGGATTAATTGATGTCACTAAAATTAACCGGTGTGCGTTAGATACACACTGTTGTGCTAAAGTTGCCAACTTTACTTTAGCCTTATAACTGCCATATTGCTCAATATCATCAGGTTGTAAACCGATTTGTTGGGCAATTTCAGTAATTGGCTTAATTGCTTGTTGCTCGTTTTTTCGTGCAATTTCTATATCAGACATCGCGTTCACTCCTTATATATCATTCACGCTAACCTAAATAATTAATTTTGCTGAAGGCTAGTTTCTGTTTTTAAAGTCTTTAGCGTTTCAACCAGACGTTGCTTTTGTTTTTTTGTCATTAAAATACTCAAATTGGGCAATCGCTCCAGCTCAAAACGAACACCATGAGGTAAAATAACCACGTGATTTAGCGCTTTTAACGGAATAACCTGGCGGTGTTTTGGTAAGATTTGTTGCAACGTTAAGGTCGCCTGATCCACATTAAGAAATAGTTGGCGGCGAAAAATCCCTAAACCAGCAACTATTAAAAACAAAATAAAAGTTACAATTGTAAACCATTGAATGGTGGTTATTTCAAGCCAACCAGTAGCACTACTAAATAAAATAATAAAGGTCCAGGACCAAAAAATAATGCTGCTATACAAATCTGGTTGATAATAAAAACGGTGTGTCATGTCCTCACCTCGTTGTTGGTTTGGGGGTTGGTTTTTGTAATTTTAAGTTAAAGTAACTTTTTTATTTTAAACCATTTTTAAAACAGGCACTATTTTGCCCAAAACTGAAAAAGATCTGTTCTTAAAGCCCCATTATATAATTTGCGCCGTTTAGTGGCTTTCTCACCATAATAAGTTTCAAATTTTAAATCACTAGTTAAAATGTATTTACTCCAAGAAGTTAATGGTCGGTACACCGTACCCATTTGCTGATATAACTGGTGGACACCACTTAAATCACTCAATCGCTCCCCATATGGTGGATTAGCAACAATCACCCCACCTTTTTTCTCGGTTTTAAAATCCTTAACAGCGAGTTGCTTAAATTGAATGTGGTGTAAAACGCCTGCTTCATGCGCGTTGAGTTTTGCAATATCGATCATGCTACCATCAATATCAGCTCCCATAATGTCCAAAGGAGTCGTCATTTTTTGCATTGCTACTGCCTTTTGCCGTTGTTCTGCTACTAAATCGGCGTTCACCCAATCCCAGTCTTCAAAAGAAAAATGCCGTTTACTTCCAGGCGCAATGTTTAAACCGATTAAAGCTGCTTCAATCGGAATTGTACCTGAACCACAAACTGGGTCTAAAAATGGCTTTTCTGGCCACCAATTGGTTAAGGCAATTAGTGCCGCTGCCATATTTTCCTTCAATGGTGCACTACCTTTTTCAACCCGGTAGCCCCGCTTAAACAAACTGGGTCCCGTTGTATCCAATGTTAACAATGCTTTATCTTTTAAAAGACTAACTTCTAAAGCAAAAGTTGCTCCGGTTTCTGGCAAATGCCCACGCCGATGATAAACTTGGCACATTTTATCGACAATTGCTTTTTTAGTTAGTCGCTGCACATCAGGGACACTGTGTAATTTCGATTTATGTGAGCGCCCTGCCACAGGAAAAGCGGCATCTAAAGGCAAATAAGCGTCCCACGGTAATGCTTTAACCTGTTCAAATAAATCATCGAAAGTAGTCGCATTAAACTCACCGATGATGATCTTAACGCGATCAGCTGTTCTAAGCCACAGATTGGTCCAGATAATGTCAGATAAATCCCCTTGAAACCGAACCCGACCATTTTCAGTTTGAACTTGATAGCCTAGGTCTTTTAATTCGCGTGCGGCTAATCCTTCAATACCACTAGCAGTTGTCGCCATTAATTGATATGTTGTCATTTTTTTACCTCAATATCTAAAAACTGTCTTGATGAAAGAAAAAACCCTCCATCGAAATGAAGGGTTTCCTGACTAAGGTGTAAACCTCTGTAAGCCATGTTTTGTCTCATTAAGCTGCTCAGGCACAACTCAATGAGGGTAATCATCTATCTACAGATTATTCATCTGCCTTCATGCATTGTTCATTTCCCGACATGAAGCGCCCCTACCAAAGTTTGGGTTACTCGCTCGCGGGGTTTACCCGTTCCAAACAATATGTTTCCATACTGGATCGTCACTGTGGCACTTTTCAGAAGGTTAACAGCATAGATCACTCCTTAGCTGCGTCCTTCGCCGTTACTGCAAAGCAGTACCTTAGCTTATTGGGCTAAGCGCGAACACTACAGGCATCTCAGCCTGTGCGGGCATGGACTTTCCTCAGCCTGCGCATAGCAGACCGCGATTACCCGAGATTTACACCAAAAGCATTTAATTATTTAACTTTCTTGGCCCATCCTGTTGATTATCATCTAATTTGGCACCAAAAACGTGCCGTTCTAGATTAGATAACCGTTTTAAGATGTCAAAATTAGTCACGGTTGGATTAGGTTGTGCACTTTGGACATTTTTGTTCACAGTGACTTGTTTTGTCAATTCATCATTTCGTGAACGCAACCGTTGATTATTACTAGTTAATTCTTCAACCTTGGCATCATAAGCTTCATAATCTTTGATTACTTGATCTAAGAATTCATCGACCTCTGTTGGATCATAGCCCCGCATTTTAGTTTTAAATTCTTTTTGTAGGATATCCTGAGTTGTGAAATTCAAATTGTCCATTCCGATACACCTCATTGCGCGTTGTCATTAATATGACTGATAATAGTATAGCAAAGTTTAATCTGCTTGCAAACCATTTTCTTGGTCTTGCCCATAATTATTTGCCACATCTTGCAAATCATCAAAATCTAAAGTAGTCAATTGATAATTATGCTGCTGACGATACCGTTCGATTGCATCAACAACATAGTGGGTTTTTCCCGGTGCAGTACTATCGTAAACCACTAGTGCCCCTTCTGTATGGGTTAACATGAAAGTTTGATAATTTCTTAATTGTTGTGGCGAACGGTAAGGCTGCTGACTAATAGCAGCTGCGAAATCGACTTGGCTGCGCACCAAAGCTAGTGCTGCTTGATTAGTCTCATTCCAATTTTGTCCAAAATCTGCAAAAGGCAACATTAATGCTGTCTGCAATTCAGGATAGTCCTTTTTAAGGTCGGTGGCAACTTCTAACCCCCACTGTTCGGTCCCCAACTGACCGCCACTAATGACCCAAGCTAAACCTTGGTTAAATTGATCGATCAACGCAGCGCGTAATGCGGCTTTAATAATTTTTAACTTTAAGTCATTGGCGTTGAAAACGCCGAGTTCATAGCTACGGTAGCCTGTTACCCACAGCCGCATAAAGATCCCTTCTTAATTTCATTTCAAAATATGCTGGTAATTGCTATAATAAGGCTTTAGGAGTGTGATTATATGCCGTTTCATTATCCAAATGGCAGTCTCTACCATCATGATGCCAAAGCACGGCCAAAAAAGCAACTAGTCAGTAGTCGTACTCGCTTTGACAACCGTGGAATGTCATTAGAAGAAGAAATTAATGAAAGCAATCAGTATTACCGCGCACGCGATATTGCTGTTATCTATAAAAAACCAATTCCTTTACAAATTGTCAAAGTCGATTATCCTAAACGCAGTGCAGCAGTCATTAAGGAGGCCTATTTCCGGCGGCCTTCCACAACTGATTATAATGGCGTATACCAAGGATACTACCTTGACTTTGAAGCTAAAGAAACCAAAAATAAAGCAAGTTTTCCGTTGAAAAATTTTCATCAACACCAAATTGATCACATGCGTCGCTGTCTGCGGCAAGCAGGTATTTGCTTTGTTATCGTGCGCTTTGTTAGTTTAGACCGACTTTTTGTTTATCCTGCCAGTCCACTGATTACTTACTGGGATCAGCAAACTAACGGTGGTCGCAAATCGATTCCGCTCAATGAAATCAGCGCAACTGGTTTTGAAGTTCATTACGCGCTTAAACCTAGGATTCCTTATTTAAAAGCAATTGATCAATTACTTGCAACATCAACAATCGATAAAGGAGATCATCATGGCCAATAAACAAACACGGGTTGCTCGCCACAAAGCAGCAACCAAACGACCTAAAAAAAATCGTCCAATCCGACGCATTTTTCTTTGGTTAATCGGTATTTTTGTCGCGTTATTATTAGCAGGCGGCGGTTTATTTACCTATTATGCCATGAGTGCCCCTAAAATAACGCAAGCTCAGCTAGCCAGTAAATCTTCTTCGGTTATCTATGATAGCACCGGGGACAAAATTAGAACTTTAGGCCAAGAAAATCGGCGCTATGCTTCCGGTAACTCAATTCCACAAACTTTGAAAGATGCGATCGTTTCCACTGAAGACCGGCGCTTTTACTCTAACTTTGGAATTGATCCAGTTCGCATTTTAGGCGCTGCTTTTTCCAACGTTAGCGGTCGGACAGGTTTGCAAGGTGGCAGCACACTGACACAGCAATTAGTTAAGTTAGCCGTCTTTTCAACTAAACAATCAGACCAAACGCTAAAACGCAAAGCACAAGAAGCTTGGCTGGCGATTAAAGTTGATCGTGCTTATTCTAAAGACCAAATCCTTGAATTTTATCTCAATAAAGTTTATCTGGCTAATGGCGTTTATGGAATGGGAACTGCCGCGCATTATTACTATGGCAAACCTTTAAAACAACTGAGTTTAGCACAGTTAGCATTAATTGCAGGCATGCCACAAGCACCGAACACTTATGACCCTTATGTTAACCCAAAAGCTGCAACATCACGCCGCAATTTAGTTTTACAAGCAATGGTAGACAATAAAAAAATCAGCTCTGAGCAAGCACAAACAGCTAAAGCAGAACCTGTTACAGCGGGATTAGTCGACCAACACCAACAAAAAAATAATAGTGATACTGATTCAGTGACAGATGCTTATGTCAGCCAAGTAGTTGCCGAAGTTAAAAAGAAAACCGGCTTAAATCCATATACGGATGGCTTAAAAATTCATACAAATCTAAACATGAAAATTCAGCGTCGGTTGTATGATATTGTTAACACAAATAATTACGTTAATTTCCCAGATAATCTGTTACAAACTGGCGTCACAATGACCGACACTAAAACCGGTAAAGTACTAGCCATGATTGGCGGTCGGAAAACGGGTGATGTTCAATTTGGTTTAAACCGGGCAGTTCAAACTAGCCGCAGCAATGGGTCCACCATTAAACCGTTATTAGATTATGCCCCAGCAATTGAATACTTGAATTACTCCACCTATCAACAATTAGATGATACTAAATACGTTTATGCTGGAACTTCCACACAACTTTATGACTGGGATTTCAAGTATATGGGTAGAATCTCACTACGAACTGCACTAGCACAATCGCGTAATGTCCCAGCTGTTCGTACTTTAGATAAAGTCGGTATCGACCGGGCCACCAAGTTTGTTAAAGGTTTAGGCATCACTTTTCCACGGCCATTGGAATTGCAAAACGCCATTGGTGCAGATATTTCTAGTCTAGACGAAGCCGCGGCTTATGCAGCCTTTGGCAATGGTGGTACTTACAATAAACCTTATTTAATCAATAAAATTGATAAACCTGATGGCACTACGGAAAGCTTTGAAAGCCAGGGTGCTCGGGCCATGAAAGCTTCCACAGCTTACATGATCACCGATGTTTTAAAAGATACCATTTCAAAAGGAACTGGAACTAATGCACAAATCAGCGGTTTACACCAAGCTGGTAAAACCGGGACCACTAATTATTCCACCGAGGAATTAGAAAATAGCCAAAGTATTTCTAGTAACATGGCAAAAGATTCTTGGTTTTCTGGTTATACACCACACTATTCAATTTCAGTTTGGACAGGTTATGATCAGCCACAAAAACACGGACTTACCTCTAGTGAACAGCAAATTGCCGGTAGCATTTATCGCGAATTAATGCAATATGCCACTACTGCAACCAATGTTAGTAACAAAAATTGGCATAAACCTAGCAGTGTTGTCGCCGCTAATATTCTTAAGGGATCAAACCCAGCTGAACTAGCTGGTAGCGGCGCATCAAGCAATCAAGTGACACGCGAATTATTTGTCCGTGGCTACCAACCTACTAAAATTGCAAGTGGTACAACCAGTTCACGGCGAAATAATCGCCAAGTAAGCAGCCAAAATAGTTTAGAATCTAGTAGCAGTGATTTTAGTTCAATGCTGAGTGACTCTTCTAGTGCTGACAGTGCTTCTTCTAGTCAAGCTAGCCAAAGCACAACGACCGATCAAGCAAGTAGCCAAAGTAGCAACACTCAAAACAATAATCAGGCACAAGACCAAAACACCTCTAACAACAATAATCAAACTTCTACGCCCCCAAGTGGTGGCAATCAAAGCACAGATTCTGATTAACAATTAATCCCTTATTAAGGGTAAACAGAAAAAACGCCCTAGTTAGGTTCCTAGTGAATAACACTAGTAAACTTTAACTAGGGCGTTTTTGCGTGTTCATTTAATGCTAATAGCAGGTAAAAGTATTACGCATGATCGTCATCAAAAAGGGCTGTAATTAAAAGGGTTACTTTTGTCACAAGCCCCAACACGATCACTAAGCGTTTTTAATGTACCGCCAAACGTTGCTGTCCATCTGCACAGATACTGAGTAACGGACATTGTAAACATTTAGGCGCACGCGCTAAACAGTGATAGCGGCCAAAATAAATTAAGCGATGGTGCGCTGCTACCCACAGTTTCTTCGGTAATAAATGCGTCATGCGCTGTTCGATTTGTAAAACACTGGCATCAGCAGCAACGATCTGTAACCGTTTGGTAACCCGTGTCACGTGTGTATCCACTGCAAAAGCCGGAATATTAAAAGCATCAGCTAAAACCACTGCTGCAGTTTTTCGGCCTACACCAGGTAATGTCACCAAATCTTGCCGCCGCTTTGGTACGACACCGCCAAAATTTTCAACTAACGCTTGACTAGCTGCTTTCATGTGTTTTGCTTTATTACGGTACAAGCCAATACTATGGATATCTTGCCGCAACGCTGCTTCACTAGCAGCAGCCATCGTTTGTGGATCTGGGAAATCACTAAACAATTTTGGCGTCACTTTATTAACTGAGATATCTGTAGCCTGCGCACTGAGTAAAACGGCAATCAAATACTGAAACGGCGTCTGTGCAACTAAAGACGGCTTTGCATCAGGAAACATTTTTCCCATGATAGCAATGGCTAATCTTGTTTGTTTTTTAGTTAACATCAGCTTAAATTCCCTTCACACTTAATTTTGCTGTTGATCATCTGCCGGATCCGCCCAATTATACATGGGAATCTTAGGCACATGGTCACTAGCAGTTGTTTTAGCAGCTGGCTTTTGTTGCTGCCGCTTTTCTCGCTCTCGCTGAACCTGCTGCTTAGAAGTCAAGTGCTTGCGCTCCCAGCTCAATAAAATGCGGTCCATATATTTCAAACTATAAGCTTGATTTAACACTGCTTCGCGTAAAGCTAATGACACCATTTCAGGTTGATAGTGATCCTCATCCAACCAAGCGGCCACTGTTTCAAATTCCATCGGGGACAACGGACGTCCAAACTCAGTTTCAATTTGTTCAAAAAGTTGCTGCCGCTGATTTGCTTTTTTTGTGGTTGTTGCTTGCTGCTGGGCTTGTGTTAACAGTGTTGCTAACTTACGATAAAGCAATCTGAAGTCATACTGATCTTGACTGCGCCCAGATTTATCTTGACTGGTGTCGATGGTCAACACTTTTTTTTGAATCATCCGGTGAATGATTTGATAAATCTGCGGGCGCGATAAACGTAACCGTTGTGCAATAATGGCCATATCCGGAAAATGATTGCCAGCATCATAAAAACTTTTTAGCTGTAAATAAACCAAAAATTCATCATTTGTCATTCCCAATTCATGAAAATGCGCCAACAACAAACTTGAAACCGTCGTTTGTCCAGCATTAATAAATTTTTGCATAAAGCGTTCATCCATGTTGTCATCCTTTTCTAACAAGTTTACGCCATCCTCCTTGTCAACCAGCCGTTAATAGTTAGTTAAACCCTTTAATCAGGATTTCCTTTTGTGCGCAAAAATTCTGCCATTCGCTGATAAGCTTCTGCTAGCTGCGTCTCACTTGCCGCATAACTGATACGAATGTAATCAGGTTGACCGAAGGCACGTCCTGGGACAACTGCCACATAAGCCTGCGTTAAAAGATCTGTGACAAAATCTTCCGTTGTCGTGTAACCGCAGCGGACAACAGCCCGTTTAACATTTGGAAATAAATAAAATGCCCCTTGCGGTTTAGTAGGTAATTCAAAACCTGATAAACTTTGAATCTTCGGAAACAAATAATTTAACCGTTGTTCAAAGGACAAACGCATCGCTTCTGCAGCGCTTTGATCGCCATTTAAAGCAGCAATGGCAGCATACTGACTGACAGCAGTTGGATTACCCGTCGCATGACTAGCCACCGTTGTCATCGCTTGAATAATCCCAGCATTACCTAAAACATAACCTAAACGCCAGCCAGTCATCGCGTAAGTTTTGGATAACCCAGAGACTAATAATGTATTATCCCGAATCGTTTGGTCTAATTGAATAACTGACGTAAATTGATTGCCGTTATAAACTAAATGACTATAGATTTCATCTGCAATTAATAAAATATCATGTGAAGCTGCCCAATGACCTAAGGCAGTTAGTTCAGAAGCGGTATAAATCGCACCAGTAGGATTTTGAGGTGAATTAATAACCAGCGCCTGTGTCTGCGGTGTGCGCACCATTTCTAAATCGGCTACAGTGACCTTGCCATTTTCACCAGTAGGATGAACTAACAATGGCCTGCCACCGGCTAATTTCACTTGCTCAGCATAGCTAACCCAAAACGGTGCAGGCAATAAAACTTCATCCCCAGCATTTAAAATAACTTGGAAAATTAAATACAGCGCAAATTTTGCCCCAGTTGTTGCAATAATTTGCTTAGCTTGATACTTTACGCCGGTATCCGCAGCAACGCGTTGGGCAATTGCTTGTTTAAGTTCTGGCAAACCGCCTGCTGGCGTATAAAAACTAGTTTTACCCGAACGAATGGCATCAATGGCAGCACTTTCAATCGCTGTTGGTGTGGTGAAATCTGGTTCACCCAATGACAAATTGATCACATCCGCACCCTTTGCCAACATGGCTTTGGTTTTAGCTGCCATGGCTAATGTTGCCGATGGCTGGACGCGCATGACTTTTTTTGATAATGCCATTTTATCCACTCCTCATTATAGTTGTTTAATCAATTTAACGGTTTTTCCGGTTTTAAAGCTCAAGGTTTGGTAACCTAACTGGCCGTTTTTATTAGCAAAAGAGACTTCCCAAACTGGTTTCTTTCGGTATAAGCCTAAAGTTGCACTGTAAACTTTTTTTGGATTCTGTGTCTGCCAAACTCGTTTTAAAGCAGTATTCCGCGAAATGCCAGCTGCTTGGTCTAAAATGGTGATTTTGCCACCCTTTTGGGCAACTAACACAAAAACCGCCTTTTTTTGCTTTGTCTGACCAGCAACGGTTAAATAACTTTGTTTGCGGTTAAACCAATAAAAATCATCCACTTGTGTGACATGAGCATATTTTTCTGCTAACGTCACAGCCTCATGACGCGCAGTTGCAGCTGGTTTGTTGGCAGCATGATAAATCAACAACGCACTGAAGATAATCAACAAAATAACGCCTAACAAACTATATGATTTCCAATGTTTGCGCATGTTTTCCCCTCTAGTTGTAAATTCACTTAGCTAAAAGATACATCGTCATTATAGCAGATTTTAATCCTAGCGTCTGGCTGAAAAAATTAAACTTTTGCTGCAAAAAATTGTCCGACTTGCGAGCCCAATTCACTTAAAGAAACTGCCGTTTTTGGCAAGGATGTTGGTAATGCCTTTAGCATCCGCTTACCGTAATTGGTTGCCATAATGCGTTTATCTAAAATAACCAACACGCCATAATCACTGCTAGTTCGAATTAGCCGACCAAAACCTTGCCGTAACTTTAAAGTTGCTTGTGGTAAAGCTGCTTTAAAGAACGGATTTTGGTGCGCCTGCTCAATTTTTTGATAACGTGCTTTTGTCAGTGCATCATTAGGCGCAGCAAACGGTAAACGGGCGATAATAACTTGTTCCAATGCTTTTTTAGGTAAATCGATTCCAGCCCAAAAACTGCCCGTACCTAATAAAATCCCCCGCTCACTAATGCCAAAGCGTTTAATAATTCGCTCTTTACTACCGGTAACTCCTTGTGCAAAAATCTCATGGTGCTTAGGTAATTCAGTTTGCAGCAACATCCGGTAAACAGCAGTAATCATTTGTAAAGAATTAAATAGCACTAAAGTTTGCCTATGATTGTGTTGCAATAATTGAACAAGTGCTTGGGCCACATAGGCGGCATAATCATCCGTTGTTGCTTCACGAACTCCCGGTCCGTCAGTGACGGCAAATAGTGCTGCCTGACGTTTATACCGAAAAGGGCTGGCAAAGCGCTTTTCAACAAATTGAGTCGCCATCACTCCCATAGATTGTTTAAAGTAAGTAAAGCGGTGATCAACACTTAACGTTGCACCAGTAAAAACCGGTGGCGCAAAATGCGTCAGTAATTGTTGACTGATCGGTGCAATGTCTAAGCGGCTTAAATGCAACGCTAAACTAGCGACATCCCCGTTATCCTTCAACGTTAACCAAACTAATTGTCCTTGATCCGGCTGGTTTAACAGTGTAAAGACCGTTTGCAGCTGCTGGCGTAATGTCACTAACCCTTGAACATACTGATTAAATGTTAACCAAATTTTTTGTTCACTTTTCAGCCACTGTACTTGTTGCGTTAAAAGTTGTGAACTCAGTTTATTGCTTAATAATAGGCAATTATTTAAAAGTTGATAAAGCTTACGGCAACTGCCACGATTTTCTTGTAACCAGTTCGCTAATGCGTGATTATCCAACACCCGTTCAAAATAACCGCCAGCACGTTGTGAACTTGTAAGTGGCTGCATGAAGCTTTCATTAAGTTGCCCTTGTAAGTGAATAAGCAATTGCTCAAACTCACTTAGTCCATAATCCAATGACATAACTGTATAATGCACTAACGGTGCGGCTTCCACCAATTTAGCCAGTGTTGTCTGGGCACTGTTTCCTGCTAATAGTTGGTGCAAATGCTTTAATAGTAATGTTATCGTATCACCCATCAACTGATGACCACTAGCTTTAGTTGCCGCGGCAGGAAATTGTTGTGCTTCATCCACCACTAAATAACTTTCTTTCGGGAAAAATATCGTATCAACTGCATGTTGGCTTAAAAAGGCATGGTTAGTGACCAATACATCTGCTTGTTGTTGCCGTTGACGAGCCGCCCGCCAAAAATCATCTGCGGCAAATGGTGTCTCGGCAGAAACAATATCTTGATTATAATGACAAATTTGAGCAAAAAGTGGTGCCTGGTAATTAGCTAAGTGTAATTCTGTAAAATCACCGGTTGTGGTCATAGTTAACCACACTAATAATTGCATTTTAAGTAGTTGCACCGGCTTGAGTTTATCTGTAGTCTGTAATGCCTGCTTAAATTTTGCCAGATCAATGTAATGTTGCGGACTTTTCACAATAGCTGCTGTTAAATTCATGTCCAACAATTGATTGAGTAATGGCACTGTTTGCTGTACAAATTGAGCTTGCAAGACAGCAGTAGCTGTGCTGACCACTAACTGCCGTTTACCTTGGAGCAAAAAACTAAACGGCAGCAAATAACCTAATGATTTACCTAGGCCAGTTGCCGCTTCTAAAATCAATGGTTGTGGTTGTTCATGAGTAAAATTGAAATAGATGGCATCCATCATTTTGCCTTGAGTTTTACGCCATTTTAATAAGGGCTGTAAGTAATGCTTTTTTTCTACATCCGTTTGCGGATAATTTTTGGTTGGCACCGTTAGTCTAGTGGTAGCCGTTTGTTTTTTTCGCAGCGCTAAGCCATGACTAATATAAAGATAGTCTGGCAGTTTTCCTGCAGACTGCTGTGCATAGTAGTCAAAATAATCACTAGTTTGACGCACAGCATAAACCGCACATTTAGCTAAAGCTTGGCGGGTCACTAACGGTAACTGAGCTAATCGCTGAGTCAAAGCAATAAATAATTTAGCCGTTACTAAAGCATCACTGTCTGCTTGATGAGGATTGGTATGTTCAATTGCCAGGAGTTTAGTTAAGTCACGTAATCGGTAGCTAATAGCAGTTGGCAGTAAAACTTGTGCTAATTCAACAGTATCAATTGCGGCTAAATTTAGTGCTGGCTGTCCCACCCGCTGTAATTCTGCATTTAAAAAAGGATAGTCAAAATTAACATTATGCGCAACAAAAACCGTTTGTTGCAGTAATTGCCTAATCGTCGTGGCAACATCTTCAAAATAAGGGGCGACAGCCAGCCGCTTAGTAGTTAAGTGTGTCAACTGCAAAATCGCACTGGGAACTGATCGCTCAGGATTCACATCAAACGCCAGTTGATCAATAATTTGTCCATGCTGCACCAAAACACAACCAAACTGGATGATCCGGTCGCCCTTTTGCACGTTGGTACCGGTAGTTTCTAAATCGACGATGGCGTAAACCGAGTCTTTATTCATAGTCGTCAAGGAGTCTCTTTTCTTTACATTATATAGTTCAAATACTAGCATTTTCAGTGCACTGCGGCAATCAACACCAACGAAAGCTTAACTTTTTATGAAAGCTCTTTTATCTCTTTATTACTGCTGTTTACTTTGTTCCCAACTATGTATAAACTATTTATGGGTTAGATAAAAAATAAACAGATTTCTTATTTACATTAATTCCATCTTAAATTATAGAAAAGAGTGGCGTCATGAAAATAAAAAAAGGCATTGGCACCAGTAATGCAAAAATTATTTTAATCGGTGAACATTCAGCGGTTTACAATCAACCTGCAATTGTGATTCCACTGACAGCCGTTAAACTAACGGCTGTCACCACAGCCAGCACAACCGGTCAATACATTGAAAGCAATTATTACACTGGGCCGCTAAGCCGAGCGGTTAAAAATTTTGCTGGCATTAAAAAATTGATCCAAACCATTTTACAGCAATTCAATCAAAGTAGTGCAAATTTTAAAATGACAATTACTAGCGCTATTCCCGCAGAACGGGGCATGGGATCATCTGCAGCTACCGCCGTTGCGGTTACGCGCAGTTTATTCGATTTTTTCGACCGCCCATTAAGTCGGCACCGCTTGTTGGCACTAGCCGCTGTCTCTGAAAAAGTAATCCACGGCTCTCCTAGCGGCATGGACGCGGCAACTACCAGTTCAAGTGCACCCATTTGGTTTGTCAAAGGTCAAGCCAGTTACAATTTACCAATTAATTTAAAGGGCAATTTAGTGATTGCTGATAGTGGCATTCGTGGACAAACTGGCCCTGCAGTAGCAACTGTCAGAGCCCGAATGGCTGATTTTCCACAAGAAACCAATGTCTTTATGGATCGTTTAGGCCAATTAGCCTATTCTACCCGACAAGCAATTGCTTCAGCCCAACTAACTAAAGTGGGACAAAACTTTACAACTGCGCAACTGATTTTGCAGACACTAGGTGTCAGCAGTGAATTGTTAGACCATTTAATCTTTGTCGCACAGCGCAACGGTAGTTTAGGAACCAAGTTAACTGGCGGCGGTCGTGGTGGGTGCCTCATCGCATTAGCACCAGATCAAACTACCACCGACCATTTAATTCAAGTCTTAAAAAACGAAGGCGTCACCCAAACTTGGGTACAACCACTTGCACATTTAAATCAAGCCCATCAGCAGGAGGAACGCTCATGAATCAACCGGTTACTGCCCGTGCCCACACTAACATTGCCTTGATTAAATACTGGGGAAAGTCAGATCCAGAGTTAATCATCCCACAAAATAGTAGTTTGTCGCTGACTTTAGAACCATTTTATACGGATACCACAGTGACTTTTTCTAACCAGTTAACCCGTGATCAGGTTAGTATTGATGGTCAACAATTGACTGTAGCTGCTAGTCAACGTGTTAGCCAATTATTGAATTTAATTCGCCAACAAGCCAATCAACAAAACTTTGCGCAAGTGATCTCGATTAACCATGTACCAACTGCGGCGGGCCTTGCCTCTTCCGCATCAGGATTTGCTGCTTTAGCAGCTGCTGCCAGTAAAGCAGCTGGCTTAGACTTAGACCGGCAAGCCCTCTCCCGCTTAGCCCGTCGTGGCTCCGGTTCAGCGACGCGCTCGGTATACGGTGGGTTTGTCGAGTGGCAAAAAGGCCACGGCGATGCCGATTCCCAAGCCATACCGTTGCAGGAAAAAATTGATTTTGACATTCAAATGATTGTCATTGTCTTAGATCCGCGACCTAAAAAAATCGCTAGCCGAGCAGGAATGGCTCGCGTGGTCGCGACTTCCCCTTATTATCCCGCTTGGCCAGTCGCAGCAACTAAAGATTTAGCAGCAATGAAGACTGCAATTCTTAAAAAAGATTTAAATTTAATTGGACAATTAGCCGAAGCTAACGCAATGAAGATGCACGCGACAACGCTTAGCGCGACCCCACCTTTCACTTATTTTGAACCAGAAACATTGCAAGCAATCGACCTAATTCAAGGCTTGCGCGCAACCGGGCTTTCTTGTTATTATACTATGGACGCGGGTCCGAACGTTAAAGTGATTTGTTCGGCCAAAGAAACACCCGCTATTCTTGCGCGCCTACGGCAGCACTTCCCCGCCGATCATTTGTTGGTGGCCAAGCCCGGCCCGGGGATCGCATATTTATAGTCTTGTTGTGCTCGAAAGGAAATGATTGTTTGATAAAGGCTCAGGCCCCAGGTAAACTTTACATCGCTGGTGAATATGCCGTGGTTGAAACCGGTTTGCCTGCCGTTATCGTTGCGTTGAATCAATTTGTTACCGTAACGATCGAAAAAAGTGCTGATTTTGGCAGTATTGTGTCAAAACAATATCAAGAAAATTCACTTTATTGGCTTCGACAAGGAGATGAAATGGTATTTGATAACCGAGATAATCCATTTCATTACATTCTTTCCGCCATTCACCTCACTGAAAAGTATGTCCTGGAAGCAGGTAAACACCTGTCACTGTATCACCTGCACATCAATAGTGAATTAGATTCAGCAGATGGTAAAAAATACGGACTAGGTAGTTCAGCTGCTGTCACAGTCGCCACAATTAAGGCGCTATTAGCGTATTACCAATTACCGTTAACTAAAGACAAATTATATAAACTAGCGGCCATTGCTCACTTAGATGTTCAGGGCAATGGTTCTTTAGGCGACATTGCTGCAAGCGTTTATGGCGGTTGGATCGCTTACCAGGCATTTGACCGTGACTGGTTACAGGCAATGCGCCGTGAAGCCAGCTTAGCCGAATTATTAGATCTAGACTGGCCCCAACTGCGTATTGAACTATTAACTCCACCGGAAAACCTGCAATTGATGATTGGCTGGACTGGTTCGCCAGCTTCAACTTCGCAACTAGTCGATAAAATTACCATCGCTAAAGCAAAAAAACGTGCTGCTTACCAAAACTTTCTGCAGCAAAGCACTGCTTGCTTGCAAACAATGATTACCGGATTTAAACAAAAGAATTTGGCCGTGATCCAAAAACAAATTAAGCGCAATCGCTTTTTATTACAACAATTAAGTGATTTTAGCCATGTTTCAATTGAAACTCCGCTCCTTAAAAAAATGTGCAACCTAGCTGAGGATTTCGGTGGGGCTGCTAAATCTTCTGGTGCTGGCGGCGGTGATTGTGGCATTGCCATTTTGGACGCTAATCAGCCTAACCATAAGCTAGTAGCAAATTGGCAAAAACATGGTATTGAACAATTAGCCTTATCCGTGCACAATGTCACTTGGTGATGATCACCTGCAGGAGGAAAAATAATGGCTCATATCTCTGCACATGCTCACCGTAAAGATGAACATGTTTTTTTAGCCGAAAAGAATTACCCGCAAACACAAAACAATGATTTTGATCAAGTTCGTTTCATCCACCAGTCATTACCGGAAATTGCTGTTGATGAAGTTGATTTAACCACTAATTTTGCTGGTCAGAAGATCCCGTTTCCCTTTTACATCAACGCAATGACCGGCGGCAGCCCACGAACTCAACGCTTAAATCAACAATTAGCCACATTGGCTAAACGGTTTAGTTTACCAATGGCAACTGGGTCACAAAGTGTTGCTTTAAAAGAACCAACCACTGCAGCCAGTTTCCAGATCGTACGCCAAGCGAACCCTCATGGTATGATTCTAGCTAATTTAGGCGCAGATGCCACCGTTACCCAAGCTCAGCACGCCATTGCTATGCTCAAAGCCGATGCGCTGCAAATTCATTTAAATCTTCCGCAAGAAATTGTGATGCCTGAAGGACAACGCCGTTTTTACTGGTTAACAAATTTGGCAAAACTCAAAACCGCCCTTCCCGTACCAGTGATTGTTAAGGAAGTGGGGTTTGGTATGAGCCAGGAAACTTTACAACAACTTAGAAGCATCGGCATTGAGCACGTTGATTTAGGTGGCCGCGGTGGCACTAATTTTGTCACCATTGAAAACCAACGGCGCCGTTTTAAGGAGTTTAACTACCTTGAAAATTGGGGCCAATCTACAGTTGAATCCCTTTTAGAAAGTCGTGCCATGCAGGCAGACTTAAATATTTATGCCTCCGGTGGTGTACGGCAACCATTGGATATCATCAAAGCGCTGGCTTTAGGTGCACAAGCAGTTGGCGTTTCCGGCACCATTTTACATAGTCTCCAAAAAAATGGCTTAGACGCTACTAGCCAGTTACTCCAAGCGTGGTGCCAACAGCTAAAATTATTGATGGCGCTCTTAGGTTGCCGTCAAGTTAAAGCATTAACCCACTGTCAACTAATTTTTAGTCCAGAATTAATGAATTACATTCATCAGCGTCACATTAAATGATCATAAAAAAGGACATTATAAATAATGTCCTTTTTTTGATTAAAATAAATTGTACTTAATCTGCTTGAAACCTTAAGCCCTTCGGGAAAAAGTTCTTAATGGTCTGATTTGTTAATTTACCAAAACCAACTGTTTTTTCTTGGTAGCGTAATAAATACCAGCCTTTACCTGCTAAAGTTACTGGAAAAGTATCCCCGTGAACGTATTGCCGGTACTGCTGTGATGTAAGTCGCAAAACATGTTTGGCTTGGGTCAAAGTTAATGCTAGTGCGTAAGCTGGTTCAAATCGTTTACGCTTAAATTGACCTAAAGGCAAGCCAGGCCGCACCACCTTTAAACCACTTAGTTCAATTGGCTGGGATTGCGCAAAAAGATGGTCGCGGTGTACCAGTAAATGCGGATATTGCGGGGCCACCAAAGTTGCCTGACTAAATGTTTGCCATAATTGCTTTTGTGTCGCCGTTAAACGGGACACATTATTTTTTTTAGCTCGGTGCCGTGGCTTTTTCACTGGAGCTGCCACTTGAGATTGCAATTTTGCAATGAAGTGCCCATCACCTGCAAAAGCATGCGGAAAGGCGCGTAAGGTCCCTTTTAGTGCTGAATTACCATCCGCCCATTCTGGCCGCCCGTTTTGCAAGCCATGCGTTGCTGCTAACGGTATTACCGCTAATCCGTCATATTGTTGTAACAACCAGGCAATGATTTGCTCGTCTTCTTCAGGACTAAAGGTGCAAGTCGAATAGATCAACTGGCCGCCGGGCCGTAACATTTTCATGGCTTCTTGAAGAATTTGGCGTTGACGTTTAGCACAGCTAGCCGGGTAGTCCACTGTCCAATATTTTTTAGCAGCCGGATCCTTACGAAACATACCTTCACCAGAACACGGCGCATCCACTAAAATTCGATCAAAATAGTGGGGCCATTTTTGTGCTAATCGTGCTGGCGTTTCATTAGTGATGACAGCATTAGCAATTCCGAAACGTTCAACATTTTCCGCTAAAATTTTAGCACGTTTCGGGATGATTTCATTAGCCACTAATAATCCCTGTTGTTGCATTAAACTGGCCAAATGGGTCGTTTTACCTCCGGGTGCAGCACATAAATCTAAAACCCGCTCTCCTGGCTGTGGTGCAGCCACTGCTCCTACTAGCATTGCGCTAGGTTCTTGACTATAAACATAGCCAGCTTGATGCGCCACCTGCCGCCCGTGTACACTACCATAATATCCCCAGCGCGTCAGCGGTACTGGTTGCGTTAATGGCAGATTGATCTGCTTGGGATTTGGTTTAAGCGGATTTAAACGAAACCCTTTGTAGCCTGGTTCCTGTAAACTGGCCAAAAAACGTGCCGCTTCAGTAGTACCTAGTAATTGCTGGTATTTTTCTTCAAATCCGGTGGGTAACAAAATCTGAACTCCTTCTTTTAAGTTTTAGCGCGTATTGTTTTCAATGTATGCCGCAGTCTAAACCCATAATAAATGATGCACAGTAACGCATTAAATGTTAATAAAATTGCTAGTAAATCATATTGTAAAATATAAAGCCGCCAAGCACCAAGTAGACCGCCTATTGCAATACCTAAAACAGCGAAAAATGCAAAATGTCGCAATTCTCGCCAATAAAAACCTGATGCATCGTCAGTATAAAAATGCGCCTGGCGCAGCATTCGTTTCGCCAGCACTAACCAAAATTCAACTGTGACTAAGAATAAGCCACTGATCAACAATAATGCACCACCAAACCACCAATATTCTTTTAACCAAGCTAAGCCGACAAAGGGCGTACTTTGTGGAAAAAGAAAATCAGCCTGATTGGTAGCAAAGATGTGTTTAAAGACAGGTAAATGTCGTAGTTTGGGTTTGCCATCTATATGGATTTGTAACTGATTAAGTGGTTTGGTCAATAAGCTTTGTTGGGGAGAAGTAGAAATAAACACCATGTTGTCCAATTGACTGACTTTTTTTGCCCCAACCACGCCAATAACGGATAAGTAACGTTTCCCATACTTTAAATAGCTTTGGCTAGTTGGTGTATAAAGTTTTTTGGCAATGTTTTGGCCAACAATCGCAACGGGAACAGGAGAATCAAAATCGCTATCGCTAAAAAAACGTCCTGATACTAGCGGTAACGTTTTAAAATCACCAGTACCGTAAACAAAAATTTCTTTTGAGTGCGGTTGGCGGTATTGAATTTGGTAATTAGTCAATTTAGGGTGCTGGGCTAATTTTTGGTTAATCGTAGTAATACCAGCATGCTTTTTGGTTGCAAGCACCCGAGTATCAGTAGATAAACCGGCATGGTCTAATAAATCTTGATAAATGATCCGGTTCATCTGACTAAAAAATAATACCCCTAAGAATGCAATGGCCGCAAGCAAAATGACTAAAAGCGATTTTCGTTTAAACAAGTGAGCTTCACCCATTTCATTTTATTTATAACAGTTCAAATAACTTAAATCATGGTTTATCAAAACTACTCAATCCAAAAAACCTGCTCTCGAACTAGGTCCAGTGGCGAGAAACATTGGTTTAAGCGCTGAATTTCTGGATTATTGACAAAATGTGCAGTTTGCCAAAATTGCTTACTATTCGTACAGCCATTTCGTTCACCAACACAAAGCAATGGTATTTGTCGTTGATCTTGCCGCATTAACTGCAATAGTTGCCAATCCACTGGCACACCATCAGGACTCCAAACCATCACCACATAGTCAATATTACCCCGGTATTTACGGTAAGCTTTGCAGGCATCTAAAGGGACTACCGTTGTCCATGGTTGCCGGCCAGTCTGATTTTCTCCTGTCCAACTTAAACTATCTGTGGTATAAACTTGCTGATGCAAACGCCGCAAGCCATAGCTTAAATACCCATTACCGGCCATCACTTCTAAATAGTGTTTACCAGGCAACCGAGCAAATCCAGCTGCAACTTCTTGCGTAATCTGCCCCCAAAAGCCAAAATAAGTTTGCAAAAATTGCCGGTAATTTTGTAAGCAACGATCTAACCGCATAAAGTGAGCACTTAATTGGTTGGGGGTTAAAGCTAATTGTGCTAGCCGCGGCAATGCCCACTGGTAAAATTGCGTTGGCGCTAAAATTAAATCAGGTAGCTGGTGTGGTAATTGGTGTCGCTGAAGCCGAATAATATTACGCAAAATACCATCTAACCGTTGGGTAGCCGGAGTGAAGCCAACAAAATCTCGTCGCAATTGCAGTATTTCTTGCACATATTTTTCTTTCACCAATTTTGCTGGTAACACCAAACCCACCCCACATCATGACACGACCTGAAAATAACGTCAAAATTCACCATACTTTTATAATATTCTAAACTTCTTTATTAGAAAATAAAAGCCAATTAGGTACACACATCGTTTTAAACATAAAAGGCGAATAATTCACCTCAGCAGTGAATTATTCGCCTAACTAACTTAGATTTTAACGAATGCCTAGTGCAATTCTAGCATAACGGCTCATCTTATCAACTGACCAAGCCGGATACCAAACTAACTCAACATCAACATCTTTTACTTCTGGCACTTCACTCAACGCTTCATTAATTTGCTCATTCAACAAATCAGACAACGGGCAACCCATAATCGTTAATGTCATCTTAATGTGGCACAATCCTTCTTCATTAAGGTCAATGCCATAAATCAATCCTAAATTGACGATATCAATTCCTAATTCTGGGTCGATCACTGTTTCTAAAGCAGTTAGAATTTTATCTTTAACGGCTTCTGCTTCCTTTGTGTCTGCTGTATCTTCAGTTTGAGCATTATTTTTTTCTTCTTCACTCAAAGGACTCACCCCTTTATACTTACTTTCACAAATCTATTATACTGAAAAAAAGCGCATTCATCAATGCTAAATGAGAAAGGATTTCATTTGCTAGTAAAATTTCACAGTCATTCCTTATTTTATGCTGGATTGACAGTTAAAAATTTACGCCGGTCGTTGATCAACAAACGCTCCCATCACCTTGGTTGTATTCATCACATTAACAAAAGCTGCTGGATCAGTTTGGTTAACTGCACGTTCAATATCGTAAAGCTCGTACCGAGTTACAACGACCATTAAGACATTACTTTCTTGATGCGAGTAGGCCCCTCTGGCTGGCAAAATCGTAATCCCACGAATTAAATGCTGGTGGATTGCTTGAACTAAGGCAGTTGATTTCTGCGTCACAATCATCACAGTCACCTTTTGCTGACTGGTGTTAATACTGTCCACCACTCGAGACATACAGAAAATCGAAATAATGGTGTACAGCGCAATTGCCCAGCTAAAAGCAAAACCAGCCACCAAAACAATAATGCCGTTGGTGATTAACATTAACGTACCGATGGTCTTGCCGGTGGTTTTAGCTAAAACGAAGGCAATGATGTCCATGCCACCGGTTGAAAAACCATAACGTAGCGCATAACCAACGCCTAAACCGGTTAAAGCACCACCGACTAGGGCATTCATTAATGGATTAGCAGCTAACGCATGAATTGGTAATAAAACTGAAAAAGCTGAGGTTAAAACTGCCGATAAGAAACTAAAAACTGTAAAACTACGGCCAATTTTCACCCAACCTAACCAGCCGATGGGCAAGTTAAAAAGTAAAATTAACCAGCCAGTTTGAATGTTAATGGGTGAAAAACGTGCTAATAAAGTAGATGCTAACTGAGCAACACCGTTAATCCCCGATCCAAAAACCGAAGCGGGTATCAAAAAATTATTGAGTGCAAGTGCCAGTAAAATACTTGAAACAACGGCAAAAAATAATTTTTTGCCTAATTCCCGTCTGTTCATTCATAAACCCCTCTCATTGGTTTAACCAGTAATGTCCGTATTTTACCATGAAGTCATTCATTTGATGACAATTTTCTGGAGAAAAATAATGAATGACTATTTTTTGATTTAAAAGTACGTTAAATTCAACAAAATTAACGCAAATTCAACTAAAAATGGTATAATTATTCTAAAATTTAAAAAATAATGTATAAAAGGTGCTAAATATGCAAAAACAACCCATTAATAACTTGTCAGCCTGCACAAGTATCTTGGTCGGTAAACAAGCTAGTGCAGACGGTTCTATTTTTATCGGTCGTAATGAAGACAGTAAAGCGGCATGGCCAAAACATTTTATCAGCCACCCGCGAAAAACTTACACTAACGCCCCGGTATTTCAATCAAAAGATACTGGCTTACGTTTAACCTTACCAGTAAACCGCGCTAAATATAACGCAACCCCAGAATGGACCACGGAGTATGGTTTATTTGAGGAAGACGGTTTTAATGAATATGGTGTCGCCATGAGCGCCACTGAAAGTGCTTATGCCAACACTCGCGTTTTGGCTTATGATCCGTTAGTTAAAACCGGCCTCGCTGAAGAAGCCATGGTGACAGTTGTGCTACCTTATGTTAAAACTGCACGCCAAGGCGTTCAACGCTTAGGCGCCCTAGTCTCCAAATATGGTACCGCTGAAACTAATGGCATTTTATTTGCAGATCAGCAGGAAGCTTGGTATTTGGAAACAGGTAGTGGCCATCATTGGGTTGCACAACGCATCCCAGATGATGCCTATGCGGTAGTCGCCAATCAACTAGCCATTCAAGTAGTTGATTTTAATGACCCTGAACAATTTATGAGTTCAAAAGGCATCCGTCATTTTGCTTTGAGTCACCATCTATGGCAAACAAACACGCCATTTAATTTTCGGGAAATCTTTGGTACCCAATCCGAAGATGATGCCATTTATAACACACCACGAGTCTGGTACGGCCAGAAATTGTTGACGCCATCTAAACAACAACAACCAATGAATCAGCAATTACCTTTTATTCAACGGGCAGATCAGCCGATTCAATTCGAACAAATTGCACAATTTTTAAGCTCACACTACCAAGGAACACCTTACGACCCGGTTGGTAGCGGTAATGCAGTAAGCAAACATCAATTCCGGCCAGTTAGTCTAGCTAAAACGCAAGAATCGCACATTTTGCAATTACGGCCCGAGCTTCCTGCTGCCATTGGCAATCTGCATTGGTTGGCAATGGGCGTCACAGCAGAAAGTATCTACGTCCCATTTTATGCTGGCGCTGATCAAACACCAGCAGATTATCAAATTGGTCAGCAAACTTATGACCCGCAGTCTAGTTACTGGCTGTATAAACTTGCTGGCGTTTTAGTTGATAGTCACTACCAGCGCTTTAACCCACTGCTCAAACAAGTCCAAGATAGCACGCACAGTGCGCTATTAGCAGCAATTGCAACACATGATCAACAAGCACAGCAACAGGCAAAAACAAGCTTAATTCCATTTTTAAATCAAGCAAATCAGGCACATGCCACTTTAGCTCGGCAGAATTTCACCCGTTTGATTGCTAATTTAATTACTGAGGCAACTGATTTATCGCCGTTAAACTTCAACACTGACGAAAACCTTTAATTATGGACTGCGTTAGACCACATTGAAAATAATTTAATTTAGGGGAAATTAGCATGGCAAAAAAGAAACAAATTACTGTAATTGGACTCATTTTAATGATCTTCGGCTCAATTTTTGGCTTTGCCAATACCACTGTTGCTTACTATCTGATGGGCTACGGTGGCATTGTGTGGTATTTACTAGCTGCAATTTTGTTCTTCCTACCTTCTTCTTTAATGTTTGCGGAATATGGTGCAGCTTTTAAAGAAGTCCATGGTGGCATCTATTCTTGGCTAGCTGAATCAATTGGTGAACGGCCAGCCTTTATTGGAACTTTTATCTGGCTAGCCTCCTGGATCATTTGGATGGTATCCACGGCTTCAAAGGTTTGGATTCCCTTCGCCACCTTTATCTTCGGCCATGATCAAACCCAAACTTGGCAATTGTTTGGACTTAACGCCACGTCTACCATTGGCCTATTAGGGATTTTATTTTTATTAGTGGTCACTTTTTTAGCCACGCACGGGGTACAAGGAATTTCCCGCATCGCCTCATTTGGTGGCTTTTTAATTGTGATTTTAAACATTGCTTTTATTGGTGTCAGTTTGTTAGTTTGGATTAAAAATGGTGGCCAATTAGCCCAGCCAGTGCACGGCCTGCACAGCTTTGCAACTTCACCTAACGCTGATTACAAAAGTCTAATAGGTATGCTATCATTCATCGTCTTCGCGATTTTTGCTTACGGCGGGATGGAAACCATGGGTGGTGTGACCGATAGTATGAAACGCCCAGAAAAAACTTTCCCTAAAGGACTGATCATCGCAACGGTATTGATTGCCATCAGCTATGCCTTATCCATTTTTATTTGGGGAATTTCTGCAAACTGGTCACAGGTGTTAGCTAATAAAACCACTAACCTAGGCAACATTACTTACGTTTTAATGGCCAACTTAGGCGTTTATTTTGGCCAAAGCTTTGGCTTGTCTGCAAGCATTAGCCAGCTCATCGGTATTTGGTTTGCACGAATCACTGGTTTTGCTATGTTCTTCAGCTATTTAGGTGCATTCTTTGTTTTAATCTACTCACCATTAAAATCATTTGTACTAGGAACACCCAAAGCAATCTGGCCCAAAGGCTTCGCCGAAACCAACCATGCTGGGATGCCGGCTAAAGCCATGTGGTTCCAAGCACTGTTTGTTTCCATTTTAATTTTTATCGTTGCTTTTGGCGGCCAAAATGCGCAAATTTTTTATAACATCCTCACGCAGATGGCAAATGTATCGGCCACACTGCCTTACCTATTTTTAGTCACCGCATTTCCATTTTTCAAACGGCGTCAAGATTTAACCCGGCCATTTGAAATTTACACCAACCGAACCTGGACCACTATTATCACCGTTTTAGTGGACTTAGTCTTGATTTTTGGTATTTTATTTACCATTGTCCAGCCAATCCTAGAAGGTGCTTACCTAGATGCGTTTGAAATGGTCGTTGGCCCGGTTGTGTTTGGTTTTATTGCTTGGCTGCTTTATTTACGCTACCAGCATCAACAAGTCAAATTAACCCAAACAGATTTGAAATAAACGATTAAAAGCGCGCGAATCAAGCATTCAGCTGATTCGCGCGCTTTTATTGTCAACATTAATAAAAACTTTCAACTAGCGGCTTAGTTGCTTTAATCACCGCATCACTGCCGTTATCTTCAAGCAGCGCTACCATTAAGTAACGATTTTGATCAGCATCTGCTGCCATCAAGAAACCGTTTTGTTTACCGGTGGTATCTTGCTGCAATTTTAATTCCGCAGTGCCCGTCTTTGCTGCAATATTGTGGCCAGCTATCTGCAATGCGTGCCCAGTACCCTGTGCATCTGCAACCACTTGAACCAGCGCCTGCTTAACTTGATCGGCACTAGCCTGTTTTAAAACTGCCTGCCGTTTTGCCGCTTGACCTGCAATTAAAGTGGGCAACTGCATGTTTCCTTGATTCATCACACTACTATAAAAAGTAGCTTGCTGAATCGGTGATAGTAATAATTGGCCTTGACCATAAGCCGTATCGGCTAACAAAATCTGCCGGTCCAATTTACCATTATTTGAAATTTGTGCAGGTTGCATGGTTAACGGTAACTTTAATTTTGGTTTAAAAAATGGTTGTAACCCATTGAGATACGCTTGACTTCCCATCTTCAGCGCCGTTTGCGCAAACCAAATATTATCCGAATTAACTAACGCTTGCGTCATGTTTTCCGTCGCTGCGTCTTTCACCCGTGTCACTTGATAATCGCCCCAACTACGATCTTGTTGCCACTTCAGTCCTGAAATGCGGCGTGTGGTAGCTGGTGTAATTGTCCCATTATCTAAGGCAATTCCGGCCGTAATCATTTTAAAAGTTGATCCTGGCGCATAGCGTTGTGTAAATCGGCTTAAAAACGGTTGTGCTTTATCTTGCGCGTATTTTTGATAAGCTTTTTGACTAATTCCTGCAACAAATTGGTTAGGGTCATAACTAGGAGCACCAGCTAAGGTCAATAATTGACCATTACGCGGATCCATCACCACAATGGCCCCTTTTTGGCCAGCCAACTGTCGATAAGCTTTTTCTTGTTTAGTACGGTCTAAAGTTAATTTAATTGTTTTACCATTACTTTTTTTCCGCTTTAATAACGTCCGCACCACATTATCATCATTATTAATGGTGATGGTACCACCATCGCGGCCTTGTAACTGGGCATCATAATAGCGTTCCAGACCAGTTTTACCAATGGTGCCATTACTTTGCAGCTGTGGATGTTTTTTCAAGTCTGCAGCTGTTACAGGGCCTACATAGCCAATCAGCTGCGCACTGGCTGCACCACTAGGATAAGTTCGCGCCGAAACCGCTCGGTACGTCACCCCTGTCAATTTAGGTTGTTGTTTAACTTTTTTAATCGGGACAAAACTTGTTTTAGTCACCCAATTTTGCTGTAGCGATTGTTTTAAAGTTGCCAAATCAACATCAAATTGTTGGCTAATAGCCGTCAATCGTTCAGTCCGTGTGTGTCCTTGACCTAACTGATCGGGAATCATCCCCGCTTGGGTTAATTGACCATCTACTGCCAATGCTTTTCCGTGGCGATCAACAATTTTACCCCGCTTTCCTTGTTGCCACTGTAACTGCACTGTATCCGTTCCGTTCATATGTGGAAAAAGTAAAGTAGGCGTCCAAACAACACGCCATTTATGTTTGACTAACTGAATTGCTGCTTGATAATGCTTAACGTTTAACGGCCCAATCATGGTTTGTAAATGTAAATCAAAAGTCATTTGGTACTGTTTTGGTTTTTGTCGTCTAACGGTTAAATTTTTCACATTGAGCTGGTTAGCACCAATTCGGCCAAATACCGCAACGTTTCGCGCCACTACTTGTTTAGACGTATAGCGATAATCACCGCCAGTTAATTGTTTGTGGTCGACATACCTGACCATTTGTTTGAAATCTTGCCGACTAAAAGCTTTAGTATAAGCGCGCGCAACCTGCTTGACAGCCGTTTTTTCCTGTTGCTGCTGGTGCCAATATTGATAATAAAAACTACCCCCAGCGATTAACAATAACAATAGTAACCCAACAAGTAATAAATGTTTCTTTTTCATGTTTTGTCTCCCTTCAGCACCCTGACATGATAAGACATTTTATTTTTTAGGTTGCTCACTTAGCTGCTTTTGATAGCGATGGTATAAACCCCAGGCAATTAAACTAAACAAAATTGGTCCAGCAATGGTATAACCTGTTTTTAACCAATTACCATGAATTGCCGGTTCAATAATCGTAAAAATATTTGCAAAGCCAACTGAAAATAAAACTAAACCAACGCCTAGACCAGTGCTAAATTTAGTTTTATAAACCACAAACGGTTTGGTAATCGTAGCATTGCGTTTAAACCCTAAAAAGGCAAATGCAATAAATAAGTAGGGAATGGTCATCGCCACATTAGTCATGGACACTAGAATATCGAAAAATGTTTTAGCCCCATTACCACCAAAAGAAACCAATGCAATAATTAAAATTACAATGGTCGCTTGCACTTTCATCGCATTGACAGGCACATCATGTTTTAATTTAACTAGCTTTTTAGGCCAAATACCATTGGGTGTACCCTCGATCAGTTGCTTTAATGGTGAAAAAACTAAAGTTAAAAAAGCACCACTTAATGCTAAAAACATGGATAAACCCATGTAGCGACTTAGCCACTGACCCATCAGTCTAGCCGTCGCTTCAGGAACAGCCAACGCATGACCAAATTGATAGCCCATGTTATTCATTGCGACATAAGCCACATTGCCCAAATTGATTTTTGCCGTGCCAAATTGCGTAAAAGCAAAAGTCCAATTAGTAAAAGCACCAAAAATAAAAATTCCTAGCGCATAACCAGTCGAGATGGTCACGGCCGCTAAAGTAATCCCACGCGGAAAAGTCACAGCCGCATTTTTAGTTTCATCAACTAAGCCACCAGTAACTTCCAAGCCACCATAAGCAAAAATCGCATACACTAAAAAGCTGAAAATTGAAATTAGAGACGTAAAATCTGGATTAGGCGATGTAACTAATGCTTTAATCGACAAGGGCTCAGCTAATTTGTGATTCGCCAACAAAATAAAAAAGCCACCTGCTAATAAGATAACATTAATCAACGCAACAGCTATCCCGCCAATCGACGTCAAGCGCTTAACCCAGCCCAAGCCTTTAGTCGAAATAAACGTAACGACTAACATCCAAGCGATGGCAAGCAGTCCCAGTGTTTGCACACTACCTAGCCCTAAAAAAGACCACTGCTGGGTCTTATCCGTTCCAAATAGCGCACTAGAAAAAGGGATCCAAATGGCAGAACCAATATTAACCATCCAAACAATATAAGAAGCATAGCTCATAAAAGTCCCGATAAAAGCAAATTCAGGTCCGAATGAAACTGCCATCCAAGAATAGATTCCACCAGAATAATCTTTAAATGCGGCACCGTATTCTGCAATCATAAATGCAAACGGAATAAAAAAGGTCAATGCCGCGATAATGTACCAAAAGATCGCTGCATAACCCATTAAATAAAAGGCTCGCGGAATGTTCGTAAATCCAAATACCGACGTAAAAATCATCAAAACTAACGATGTTAGCGTCAATTTGGCGCTTTTTCGTTGATGCGCCATCGACAAGCTCCTCTCAAAATAAAAAGTTGAACTTGTCCATTATAGCAGGATTATAGTTTAAAAAGCAGTTACAGCAATAATTTTATTAAAAAGCAACCTTTATTTTTGAAAAATGTAACGCCGGTGCCAATTTAAAAATGGTGCTGCATGGGGCCTAAACGATACGCGAATGGCGGGATCTAACAACAAATTCTGTTGATCAGACTGGCTGAGCTGGGGTGAAATCAATAACCAACCACCGCGGCTAAAAGAAATTTTGCCTTGCGCTAACAATGCGGCATGATTAGGGCACAATAATACCCCATTATCTGCATTACGCCGATCAGCCGGTGCACTATCTTTCAATGGCTTTAAATGACTAGCTTGTAATAAAGCAGGATCAGCTAAACCACAGACGGCGCAATGTGCTGGTTGTCGTTGTAATACTGCACGCTGAAAAATTTGTTCGGTCCGAATCATCTGCCGTTGATTTAGCAACGCAGCATTTACCAATAACATCATTAGTGGATCATTATCCACTGCAGTTACTGCAGACATGACTAGAGATAACTGCTCCGTCTGTTTGGCAATAAAATATTGTTCTTCAATCAAAGTGATTAATTTTGCCAATAATAAAGAATAGCAAGGATAAATGTACCCCTGATTACCACTACCATCTTGCTGAAAAGCAGCATGTTTACGTGGAAATAGTGGCTTTAAATCAGCCAATACCGATGTAATCGCCAGTGGCTGTGGTAAGGGATAATATTTTAAAGAAACTACATTAACCTGCGGGCCAACTTTTGCACTCAAAAAACTGGGCCGGGATACTTGCCGTACCGCCGTTAATGCTTGACTAACAGCCACAATCCGTCCAGCAACGTAGTGAAATAAAATGTCTTGTGGTTGAATTTGATTAATCCGTTGCCAAGTTGGCGGGATAACCTGTCCTGAACTCCTTTGCTCAGTCCAAATCAATCCAGCTGCTTTTTCCTGTTGGTAAGTACGCCCTTGCATGACAATAAATGCTCGCATGTTTTTCCCCTGCCTTCAATAGCTTTACTTTCATTTTAGTGATCTCTGTGCTTAATTGCAATCAACTGCTTGAGAGCGGTTTATTTTGTCATAAGCAAAACGGTGACCAGTTCAGACCAAGAACCAATCACCGTTTATTTTCACAAAATGCGCGCCATTAACTACTGGCTTTTTATCCCTAATACTTCTAAATCACTTTTTCAGCTGGAACACCTTGCCGCCCAGGCTTCATCTCCACTTTACCGTAAGTAATGGCACCAACTGGGCAGACTAATGCACACAGCTGGCAACCAACACATTTGTCTTGATTGCAAAATGGCTGGCGCTTATCGTCATCCCATTCCATTGCTTGATGTGCCCCGTCAAAGCAGGAAATGTAGCAGCGACCGCAACCAATACATTTGTCTAAGTCAATTTTTGGATAAACTTTATAGCTACGATCTAGTTCTTCAGCTGGTAGCATATTATGATTAGCTAGACCAACTAAATCTTGTAAATGATCAACGCCTTGTTCGGCCATATAATGCATCAACCCATTTTTCATATCTTCAACAATCCGGTACCCATATTGCATCACTGCAGTTGTGACCTGTACGGTCGAAGAACCTAGCAAAATGAATTCAGCTGCATCTTCCCAAGTTTCAATGCCACCAATCCCAGAAATCGGCAGGTGTTCCAAACCTTTAGCTGCACGCAATTCTTGGATGAAGCGTAAAGCAATTGGTTTAACGGCTTTGCCAGAATAACCAGAAATGGAAGATTTACCATTGATGACTGGCAAACCTACTTTACGTTTAAGGTCTAAATTCGCTACTGATTTTACAGTATTGATGGTCGCAATGCCATCAGCACCACCAGCCAAACTAGCTTGTGCCGCTGGAACCATGTTGGTAATATTTGGTGTCATCTTAGCCATCATTGGTAAGCTGGAACCGCGTTTAACAGCCGCACAGTATTTTTTGCACAATTCAGGATTAGCCCCAACATCAGAACCCATCGCATGTGATGTCATCTGTGGACAAGATAAATTCATTTCAATCATATCTGCGCCAGCTGCTTCAACTAATTGTGCTAGATCAACCCAATCCTGTTCATTAGTCCCCATAATCGACGCAATCAGAACTTTATTGGGATACTCTGTCTTTAATCGTTTCAAATCGGCTAAATTTTCTTCTAAGCTGTGTTCGGCGATCTGTTCCATGTTTTTAAAACCAACAAACGACGTGTCCTCTTTATCCAATGTATCAAAGCGTGGTGAAACCTCATCGATTTCGAAATGCTTAGGACCGATAGTTTTGAAAACAACACCGCCCCAGCCGGTATCATAAGCTTTTTTACACATTTCGTAACAATTGCCCACAGGGGAAGAAGATAAGCAGAACGGATTATCAAAATGAACGCCTAAAAAATCAATGGATAAATCTTTATTAATCATGCTGATTACCTCCTAAAACCTGGTCAATTTCCGTTGCGACTTCTTTGCCCCGCTTAACCGACCAAACAACAGTTTTATCACCTTGGGCAATATCGCCAGTAACAAAGACTTGTGGCGCTGCTTGATAACCAGTAAATGGTACTTCATCATGATTTAATTGCAGCCCTAAACCTGCAGCATTAGCTTTTTGACCCACAGCTAAAATAATTTTGTCTGCTTCAATGACTAACTGACTATCAATGTGGCGGTGTTTAAACGTTACCTTTTTACCATCTGCTGCTGTCGGTACATAACCATCAATAATGGTGACGCCATGTGCTTGTGTTCCCAACAGCTCTTTTTGGGATGCTTTGAATTCGTTAAATTCTTCATAAACAACGTCAGTAACATGCTTAACATCTAATCGCTTTAAAGTCGTTGCCACATCCATTGCTACGTCACCACCGCCAATAACCAACACGTTGTCTGGCAACTCTAATTGGCCATGGTGCATCTTAGCTCGTGCCAAGAAAGAAACGGCGGTTTCCATGTAAGGATTGCCTTCAAATAATGGTAAGCTTTTTGCTTCCCTACTCCCAATTGCCAACACAACAGCTTGATAATTTTGTTTCAATTGCGCCATTGTGATATCTTCACCAATCGTGGTGTTGTATTTAATTTCTGCTCCCATATTGGTGATCCGTTTGATTTCAAAATCCACAATGTCCGTTGGTAGCCGGTATTCTGGAATCCCATAAGTAAGGTAGCCGCCTGCTTTAGCATTCTTTTCATAAATGTCAACTGCATAACCTAATTCTAATAAAGTTACGGCAGTTTGTAAGCCAGAAGGGCCACTACCAACAATGGCTACCTTCATGCCATTAGGTTTACCTTTATGCAAAATGTCCATTTGGGCTTGTTGTTCAAAATCGGTTACAAACCGCTGAATACCACCAATATCGATTGGTTTATCAATGCCAGAACGGGTACAGCCTAATTCGCAATAACGTTCTGTTGGGCAAACCCGGGCACAAATAGCACCCATGGCATTATTTTCCCGAATGGTTTCAGCGGCGCCTTTAAAATTACGAAAACGGACACTGCGAATAAATCTTGCAGGATCAGTTTTAGCTGGACACATCTTTGAACATGGTGCGTCGTGGCACAACAAACAACGAGCTGCTTCTTCCATGACCGTTGATAGTGTATAGCTTGGCTCAGCTTCTTTCATGTATTTCACTTTGCGTCAGACTCCTTATCTATATTTAAGGCTTTTGATCTCAGGATCTTTTTAACCAAAGAAAACAACTTCATTCTGGGCAGCATTAAACATTATATGCTCACAAAATCACAAGATTGACGATAATTAATCTGCCCTACATCTATAAGATACCACCCTAATTTTATAGTTTCAATATTTTTCCACAAATTTTTATCAATTACAAAAAATATTTTTTGTAAGTTAACCCACCAGAGCCATTAACCTTAATTCACACCTAATTTAATAGGCATCATGCTTAGTTAAATCACCATTAACTAAATTTCTAAAATCAATAAAACCGGCTGCCAATCCCCGTAATAATACTTCTGCAGTACCCACATTAGTCGCTAGTGGTATTTGGTAAACATCTGCTAAACGAATCAAGGCATTCACATCCGGTTCGTGTGGTTGTGCGGTTAGCGGATCACGCAGAAAAATAATTAAATCCATTTGATTTTGTGCAATTAAGGCGCCCACTTCTTGATCGCCACCTAAAGGTCCAGAATTAAACCGGTGAATCTTCAAATCCGTTGCATTCGCAATTAACTTTCCGGTGTGACCAGTTGCGAACAACGTCTGTGCTTGTAAAATCACTTTATAGGCCGTTGCCAAACGAACAATCTCTGGCTTCTTTTCATCATGTGCAATTAACGCAATTTTCACTTTGAACACTCCCGCAATTATTTAATTGAATTTAGTTTACGCTAACCTTTAGTTAAATACCATCTAAATGACTATTCAATTATCTTGCTTGCAAAACCAAAACTATGTAAAACAAACAGTAAGCAATGGCTTAAAATTACCTGCTTACTGCTTTAGCCAAGTCATCCGGCATAATTATTTAAAGATTTCAAAGGCACGCTTAATTGACGAATTGGCCATATCTCGTGCTTGTATTTTAGTCAATTCATCGCAAATTTTTTTATTGTTAGGTAATTTTTCAGTATAGATAAGCTGTTTAAACGGAATCTGATCCAACCAAAACAGATCGCCCTCGGTTAAATCTGATAAATTCAATAAAATGCTCAGGCCCTCACCTAATTTAATTTCCCGGTTTCTCAAAACATCAAACGTATAATAATGGACATTAGCAAATAAATATAAAAATGCCGGGATTCGATCTAAATCTGCTGCAATAATATTAATTGACTGGTCTTTTTTCATAATGAATTAACCCCCAATATCAAAATATACGATTCTAGGTTACACGCCACAATCTGCTAAATGCGTTAAATAATGTTTTGCTAAGTTTCTATTACCTAAATAAGCTAACAAACGAGCCGTGTTTATCGCTGCTTTTTTTGCTTGTGTTTGCCCCAAGCGATAGGTCACAATGCCCGCATAATACCGATATAAAAACCAAGATTGAATGTCTTCCACCTGAAGTTCGCTTCTAACAACTTTTAAATAGACTGCTGCGGTTTTAACTTGATTTAATTTAAGCAAACGTTCAATTAAACTAAATAACAGTTGGCAAATTTCTTTGCGCGGCTCGCAATAAATAGCATCATAAACTTTACCGGCCGTTAATGCAGTTCGACTCAATAAAGTGATTTGAAAATCATCAAACAAGGTTAAAGTGCACTCGAAAATTCGCAATTCATAGATTCCCCACTGGTCTACTCTTAATAAATAATCATGGATTGTGTTAATTTCAGCAGTCGTAATATTAACTTGTTGACCTAATTTCTTGAGCAAAACTTTAATCACAATCATTAAATGCAAATCGTGTTCACGGTGATAGATGGCGTACCATTGTTTGAATTTAACTTGCATCTGACGTAAAAAGTGCTGATCTTGTCTGCGGTAAGCCATAACCAGTCTGTTAAGATTATTCTTTGGTAAGTGTTGCTCGGTGATGCAAGCAATGTATTCATTAATATCAATGTTGAGCTGATTGATTAGTTTGAAAAATTTATCCAGCGTAATCATGGATTTACCGTTTTCAAACGCGGATAAACCTTGTTTAGACATGATGCCAGCAGCTGCTGTCGCCAATGACGCGCCTTTATCCTGTCTAATCCTGTGAAAAACTTTGCCATACTTGCAATCAATCATTTAAAACGCACCTACCCATCACTGCTCTATTTAATCGCTCATATTGTCATGGTGAAACCTCCTTTCTAGCTCCCTACTTTAGCAAAAATTTGCCTGTATTTAATTTTCGTCAATTATATTTGACACTACTTTTTCCGAATAAACGATATTGTCTATTGTCAGTCAAACGCAAATGGAATTCATCAGCCAACTCTAGACATCTGTCTAATTTAGCGCTTTAAGCTTGGGCTTGGCTGCATAAACAATGTGCAGTTGACAATAAAGCCCATTGATTAGCCAATACATGCTCTAAAACAGCTAATTCATGGTGTCGATAGTGGCTAACAAAATCTGGTGTTAACGCCGCAACCTGTTGGGCAATTTTTTGCCGACGCCAACGTTTTAAATCCAATAAAATCACTTGTGCATCTAAATGCGGCTGATTAACAGCCAAGGTTTTACCCCCTAATTCAAATTGCCATAGTGGAGCTAAATTATTGGTACATAATAAATGTTGGTCTAAATACAAAACGCGGGATAGGTAATTTAAATACTGGCCGCTATCATATCCAAATCGATCAGGACTTAAAATTGGGTGCCGTTTTTTCGGATTTGTAGCTGCTCCAATAAAAGTTAAATGAGTACAATTTTCAAATTTCCTAGTTAATTTTAATAGGCGTAGTCGTTGCCCTGATGTCATCCCATTATCAAACACTAAAAAATTAAATGCATGCTGAGAATTATGCTGTAAAATCGAGTGGTATAAATTATTGAGCAACTGACTATCTTTTAAATTGCCTTGTGAAGCAACTGTAATGCCATTCATTTAATCAGCTCCAATCATTAGTTTTAATTAATATATACTTATTGTATTAAACCAACATTTTGCATTCAATTTTTATGCATTACTCGATTCAAACAAAAAGACGCCTCTGAAATAGCATTTTCGCTTATTTCAGAGGCGCCAAATAACTAGTATAGGATTAATCGGCTAAATCTTCCCCGTTTGTAGCAATGACTTTTTGATACCAATAAAAGGAATCTTTACGAATTCGCCGCAACGTTCCTTTACCCGCATCATCTTGATCAACGTAGATAAAGCCATAACGTTTAGACATTTCAGAAGTGCCTGCACTGATTAAATCAATTGGACCCCACATGGTGTAACCCATTAAGTCCACACCGTCTTTAATCGCTTCTTTCATTTGTAAAATATGCTGCCGCAAATAATCAATTCGATAACTATCATGGATTTTACCATCAGCTGTTACCTGATCAACTGCGCCTAAACCATTCTCAACGACAAATAATGGAATCCGATACCGGTCCCAAAATTCATTTAAAGTAATTCGCAATCCAACGGGATCAATTTGCCAGCCCCAATCACTGGCTTTTAAATAAGGATTCTTACCGCCAAAGCCTAAATTGCCGCTAGTTTTAGCCTTTTGCTCAGTAGCCGCAGTAACTGTTGACATATAGTAACTAAAACTTAAATAATCAACTGTCCCTGCTTTAATAACTGCCTGATCATCAGCGGCCATCTTTAACTTAATTTGATGATCTTTAAAATAACGATTCATGTATTCAGGATATTCGCCACGCACTTGAACATCCGTGAAAAATAAATTCAGTTGATCTTGAACTTGTGCTGCCCGAACATCAACAGGATTGGGGGTGTTCGGATAAGTTTGCATCCTAGCCAGCATGCAACCAATTTTAGCTTGCGGGTCAATTTTGTGACATTGCTGAACAGCGATAGCGCTGGCCACAAACTGGTGGTGTAGTGCTTGGTAACGCAATTGCAATTTTTCATTTGTCGTTAACTGATCATCCACTGCACCAGTACCAGTAAAGCCCCAAGTTCCCGCATTAATTTCGTTAAACGTCATCCAATACTTCACAACACCCCGATAACGCTTAAATAACACTTCTGTGTAACGCGTAAACGCCGCGATGGTTTTCCGGCTTGCCCAGCCATTTTGTTTAACGGTTAGCGCTAGCGGCATTTCATAATGAGAAAGGGTAACCACTGGTTCAATGCCATATTTACGACATTCTGCAAAAACTTTATCATAAAATTTCAAACCAGCTTCATTTGGCTGTGCATCATCACCATTTGGAAAAATTCGTGCCCACGCAATGGATAAGCGGAAAGCTTTAAATCCCATCTCCGCAAATAATTTAATGTCAGATTGATACCGGTGATAAAAATCAATTCCCCGCCGCTTAGGATATAAATCGGCGGTCTTATCTGCCATTGCTTGTTTGATTGTTGCCTGTGTAACTTGATTCATGGCTAACGAATTTTTACGGTCAGTTGCCTTTTGGACAACTTCAGCGGTGGTTAGCCCTTTACCATCAACATTCCACGCACCTTCAATTTGATTAGCAGCTGTCGCGCCACCCCATAAAAAACCTTTTGGAAAACCAGTTGGAACATTTTCTTGATACATGATAGATCCATCCTTTCTAACTTAATCTAATGCCAATATCGGGTCATTTTGTTTAACCACCCAATATGAATCAGCAATTCTACCTTGCTTTCAGTATTCAAGCCGATTGCATGCCCAGTTAAAAAAACCAAAGCTTTTTCCTTACATGTAATATTGGTACGTTTTGTCATACTATTTGAGGTTTAAATGCCAATAGAAAATCCAGTTGTTACAAAATCACTTAACTTTCATAACTTTAGTCTTGCGAAAGCTTAATCAGCCTTTGCTTCATTCTCACTATTAAAACTTGGTTGTAGCACATCAACTAAACTACATTGTATTTCATTATTCGCTATCATAACAGATTTCATATACTCCGTAATATTAGCTGTTATCAATTTCGTATTAATGAACTACCATCGCTTTCGTGCTTAGTACTTCCAATTCCTAAACTTAATTATTTAATATATATTTTTCTCTATTAAAATGTTTAGATATAAATAAAAAAGCAATAATATCAATTATTAATAACAAGAGGGAAATTAATAACATTGCACGTGTTCCTAACAACAGAGCACCACTAGCTTGAGAAATAAGGCCCCCAATTATTGGCAGAATCAATATCATTGCAACAGATTGGGCAAATTTACTTGTTTTTACATGCTGTGAAACAGAGATTATTAAAGCAATCGCCAAGAATACGATCAGTGGATTCAATAACAATACGACAACAAGCCAATTTAAATTAGGAAATATAGCCCGCCCAAAAATTCCTAGACCAACTGTATCAATTAAAACACCATAGATAATCACCGATATCAATGTAGCAATCATCGCTGGTACAGCCGAAGCAAGAATCTTTCCTAGAACAAGCTCCCTATTAGTCAATGGCGTATACAGCAAACCTTCAAGCGTTTTATTTTCCCTTTCCCCAACAAAACTTGAGCTTGCAATTACTGTAGCAATCATTACCGGTATTAGTAAAAACAATGGAATAAAAAAATACATTAAAATAGCATACAATGGTTCACTACCGGCTTTAATATCTGATGGAAAACTACTAATATCCACATTTTCAATAAACTCATTTAGTCCGCCAACACTACTTATAAACACATTTGACGAACCCATTAATAAAATAAGCAACGGTAAAATTAAACTAAAAATAAGCGGTAATATACATAAAGAAAATAGAATTGCTTCATCATTTATAATCCCCAACAAATCTTTTTTTATCAGTACTTTTACCCTTTTTAAATTAATCACTTTTTGTCCCACCTACAATATTAAAATAAGCATCTTTAATTGTATGCTTGACTTCAAATACAGTATTTACTGCCATACCAGATTCAACCAAATCCTTGACGATTTGCGAAATATGAATGTCCTCTGTAATGGACAATCTGAATGTTTCACTTTGAGAACCGCTATAAATCCTACCATATTTTTTACATTCTTCAGTTGCCCTATTTTTAGGATCAACGCCAATTTCATAGATTATCTCTGGAAATTCGGTATTAATAATTTTACTTGCACTACCGAAAGCGGTTAAATTTCCATGCTGAATAATCCCTATATCATCAGCAATTTCTTCTAACCCTTGTAATTGATGCGTACACATAATAATAGAAATTCCTGTGTTTTCAACTAACTTGTTTAGATATGAAGTCAGTTCTTCTGTAGACTGTGGATCTAATCCTGAAGTAGGTTCATCTAAAATAAGTAGCTCAGGACGATGAAAAACTGCTCGAGCAATCGAAACTTTCTGACGCATTCCTTTACTCAATTGTCCTACTTTTGAGTTTATTCGTTCTTCTAAATCAAAAAAATCTAAAATCTCTTTAATCTTGCTCCTTATATTACTACTTTCAATTCCATATAATTGTCCCCACAAATCTAAATTTTGACCAATAGTTAAATCTTCATATAAATTTCCATCATTTTGAACACCGATTTTTTGTCGTAAAATATCACTATTCTTCGGGCTTAATTCCATATCAAAGAGTCGAATTTGTCCTTTTGACGGTTTCAATAGCCCTGTAATCAGACGAACCATAGTCGTTTTACCCGCACCATTTGGTCCCAATAAAGCAAATGTTCTCCCTCTTTCGAGCTGAAAACTTAAATTATGTATAATTTCTTTAGTTCCAATACTTTTAACAACGTGCTTAACCTCCACAATCACTTTATTCCCTCCTTCATTTTCTATCTTTTTAATATAGTATTAATTAGATATTCCTAATGCCCTCCGAAGTAAGTATAATAGTTTCCAATATTCCAGCAGATAAAAAATGGAGAAGACATCCAAATGGCTATAGCAGCACCTAACAATGCAAACATTAAGAAATACTAGTAAATGTAACACCTAAATGCTGGAAATAATAACCATACTCTAACTTATCACCAAAAAGTACCCAGTCTATATAGACGGCACATAACCCCCCGAATACAATACGCAAAGTTGCAATAATCCTGCTTACCACTACCTTTGAAATGTAAATTGTACTGACCTTATTGCTCTTAGTTTTATAGAATAATTGTAAAGATTCATTTTTTCTATAATACCATGCTTGTGCTACTAACAAAACAACTATAAATCGGATTAAATGCACTTTTCCAAGAAAAGTCTTTAAGATTAATACCTTTAACTCCTTCTGTATTTCTAGAAAAATTGAGTACACATCTGATAAATAAACTTAAAGAACTAATTTTCACTTTTACAGTTTTTAAAATTATAGTGCTGTATGTTTTCCGTGTTTAGACAAAAAAGTCCTAATCATAGAGTGATTAGAACTTTTAAAATTCAAGTTGTCAACAATAGTCGATGAAGAGTTAAAATATTTATTTAGTTGCCGCAGCAACTAAAATGCTTATATAATCGGACTACAGATACAAAATAAAGCAATACACTTATTTAATATCAAGTTCATTCTGATACTAATTGATGAAAATCAGATAATAATTGATAAGTTGCTTGGTAGGCTTCACAACCATCTGCAGGCACGGTATAGTTATCCGTCACCTCTGCAAGCTGATCAAGCTCGGCAGTCGGATCAGCAGTTGGCTCTTGGGTTAGTTTTTCAGCTAGCGCCACAAATAATTCGCGTACTTGCTGTAACTCAGGATGATGCTGTCCGTGTACTTTGAGAATCTGGCTAGTGTAAAAATCAAGTTTCGGAAACTCGTTAGTAATAAAGGTTTGTTTTGTCATCATGGGAAATTCCTCCCTTTCTTTTGGGTACTGTCAAACGTACCCTAATTTACCTTGTTTTTATTATCGTTACTAATT
>NZ_AYYI01000028.1 GCF_001436505.1 Loigolactobacillus rennini DSM 20253
GGTACTGTCAAACGTACCCTAATTTACCTTGTTTTTATTATCGTTACTAATTGTTTTTATTTATCTGAGTGTAAAGAAAAACACCCGGATGTCTTTTTCTGTTATCCTTGGTGTGCAACCAACAAGAAAGCGAGAAAGAAGGCATTCGAGTGCTTACACTATTATTAACTTATTTACTTCAAGTAATCAAGCGACAACATCAATTTATTTTACTTTTGTTAGTCCAGTTGGCAGATATCTTTGATCATTCGCGCTTACCAAAAGCTGACAAACCAATCTTTAAACGATTCAATCAGTTCCAAGTTGACGATAAATTGCCGCTATTAGCAGCTGATATTGGACCTGAGCCGCTTAACTTTGAACAGCTATTAGATGAGCACATAATCAAAACTGGCCGCGAACTAAAGCCAATTCGTCGCCGTGCTGACGCCGTGATCAGGTTTCAGGACCAAACTTGTCCACGTTGTTCAGCGCCAAGCGATTACCTATATGCCAATAACGGCAAGGGTAATCAACTTAAGTGCAAGGTTTGTGCTTTCCGCTTTCAAAACGGTGATGCCAAGAAAAGTAAAGAAGTAGTCTTGCGCTGCCCTTATTGCAATAACCGTTTAGGCCTGCATCATCATCGTAGTAATTTTGATGTGCTGTACTGTGGCAATGATCAATGTCCTTATCGCCTAGATCAAATCGCCCACTTTTCAGCGACAGAACTGAAGCAATTTGCGGCCCAACCGTCCAGTTTTAAAGTCCGTTATACTTTTCGTAATTTCAAATTCGAGCTCAAAGGTCTAGCGCCAGAATCACCGCTCCAAACTAAGGTTGATCTTAGTAAGATCCAGGCCAGTCCCGAAGTTTTAGGGCTAGTCTTGACCTACCACATCAACTACGGTCTGTCTGCACGGCGAACGGCCGCACTGATGTACGACGTTCACGGCGTTAAACTCTCACATCAGACGATTCACAACTATGAGCAAGCAGTCGCAACGATCATTCGCCCGTTCTGGGCGAACTATCCTTACCAACTTTCCAATCAGTTAGTCGGTGATGAGACCTACGTCAAGGTCAAGGGTAAGTGGAACTATATCTTTTACTTTTACGATGCCAAGCGCAAGTTGATCCTCGCCGATTACATCACGCCGCAACGGACGACTGAATCAGCCGTGATCGCCATTAATCAAGTGTTACAGAAAATGACAGTAGTGCCAGATAACCTGCAGTTCGTCGTCGACGCCAATCCAATCTACCAAGTCGCACAAATTTATTTTGCCCAACATGGCATCAACTTTAAAATCAAACAAGTCGTTGGCTTGACCAATAAAGATCCGATCACCACGGAATATCGTTTTTTGAAGCAAACAATCGAACGCTTAAATCGCAGTTTTAAAGGTAATTACCGTGCCAGTACTGGTTTTGGTTCACCAACTGGCTCAGCTAGTTACACGGCCTTATATTCGGCTGCTTATAACTTTTTACGGCCACATGAAGCGCTCGATTATCAGGTGCCGGTGTCCTTACCCGAATTGCAAGATAAGCCCCGCATGTACGATAAGTGGCTGGCGCTGATTGATTTGGCGCAAAAACAATTACCGACTGCGCAACCAGCCTGAATCAGAATCAGTCTAAGTTCAAAATTTAGCGAGCTGTAGGCTTGTTTTGTGCTACTTATAAACGACTATAACCGAACTTAAGCAGTGTGAGTGTGGCACCAATATCGTTAAATGAGCTAATACTAGCGATCACTTTCTCGGTAGCAGTCACACCCCTTCCTGAACCACGGTTTTCATAGAACTTTTGACGTTACC
>NZ_AYYI01000003.1 GCF_001436505.1 Loigolactobacillus rennini DSM 20253
GATACATATTATATGTACGAAGGCATTTCATTTACACAAGATTCTTGACGCTACCACAAAGACAGGAACAACTCGTCATATTTTTGCAATAAAAAAGCGGTAAAACTGCTATTACGTTCCTTTTAGTTTACAATGGAAACAGATGGGAGGTTTTAATAATGAGTGAAATGGTCTTTTTTAATCCAGGTGATGCAATTGCCAGCGATCACGATTTTAATGCAGCTTTGCGTAGTGCAGAAATCTTTCACCGTAAACAAAAGCAACATGAATTAATGATTGTTAAAGAAGAAAACGGCAAAACTTACGCTGTTTTTAATGCCACTGACGCTCAAACTGATGCATCGGCTCAAACTAATCGCTACCAAATCGCAAAGCAAATGCCAAAAACGACATTTCATTAACACCGTCAGCCATTGTTTAAAATAGTTTGCATATCGGCAGGCAATTTACTAGTAAATTGCCGCTTTTTTTGCGCAAAAGGATCATAAAAAGTTAACTGATAAGCATGCAAGGCTTGACGCTGAATGCCAAGTGTCATCGGGCCACCATACAATTCATCTCCTAATAACGGATGCCCGCTAGCACTGAAATGAACGCGAATTTGATGCGTCCGCCCTGTCAGTAATTTAACGCTAACTAAAGTAGCTTGCCTTAACGCACTCACTTGCCAATATTCCGTCTTTGCTGGTTTGCCTGTAGCCATAACTTGGCGATAAATGGCATGGTCTACTCGGCCAATTGGTTGTGTCATTAAGCCATGAGCAGTTGCTAAATGACCTGCAATAATTGCATAATACCGTTTATCCAATTTTTGATCAGCCAGTTGCCGCGCTAATAAACTATGCGCAAAACGGTGGCGGGCAACTAATACAAGGCCACTGGTAAAACGATCTAGACGTGTCACAATGTGTGGTAACGTTTCTACAGCGTTTTGTGCCAACAACCAACCTTGAATCCGATTTAACAACGTATCTGTCTGATTGGTTGGTCCAGGAATACTAGCTAATCCAGCCGGTTTATCAATAATTAGCCAATTAGCATCCGCGTAGATTACGGTTAGCGGACCTGAACTAGCTTTAAGCGGGGTTGCACGCTTTTCCGGTGGCAGCTCAATAGTAATCTGATCACCTTGTTGAACCCTTGCACCAGTTGAAGCCGCAAATTGCTGGTTAATTAAAATTTTACCAGTGTGCGTCACTTGCTTAAATAAACGTCCACTGACGCCATGGCGTTGCAAAAAATAGCGTACTTTTTCCGGCGTTGCATCTTGTTTATCCCAAGTAAATTTCAAAATTAGCACCTACCCATCCTTTGATATGATTTTACACCTATTTGATTTTGTCTAAACCAACATTAAAAATAGCGCAATTATTAAGAAACGCTCAGAAAAAAGCAGAGCGTCCATCCTAGTCAGCACAACACATTAATTCCCTTTAAGCTCAATCAGATTAGAGGCGTTTTCCCAAGAATGAGAATGCTTTCTTTTCCCTATACAGCCAAGAAAAGTTTCAGTATAATGAAGGCAATTTATAAAAAAGGTGAGTGAATAAAATGGCAAATGAATTCCCACAAGTTTTAACGATCGCTGGCTCTGATAGTGATGGCAGCGCGGGGATGGAAGCGGACCTGCATACCTTTTTTGTACGGCATGTCTACGGTATGGCAGTTGTCACTGCCTGCGTCGCTGGTAATTCTTATGGCATCCACGCTAGTCACCCTTTGCCTGTTGATTTTATCGATCAAGAATTCAAAGACATTGCCGATGATTTTAAAGTGTTAGCTTGCAAAACCGGCATGTTAGCAGACAGTGAACTAATCAACTGCGTGGTTAAAAATTACAAGAAATATGATTTAGGCCCACTAGTACTTGACCCTGTTATTATGACAAAACATGGTGCGATGTTACTAGAAGAAAGTGCTTATGCCACTTTGCGCAGCCAATTATTGCCGCTAGCCACTGTTTTGACCCCTAACTTTTTTGAAGCAGAAAAGTTAGCTGAAATGACAATTAAAAATGATGCGGACATGGAAACAGCTGCTCATAAGCTACAAAAAATGGGAGCCAAAAACGTGATGATTAAAGGTCAGCACCATGACCAAAATCAAACTGAAGTCCGTGACTTTGCCCTTTTAGAATCCGGTAAATCATTCTGGCTCAGCGCACCGTACGTTAATACAGAACATGTGAATGGTACAGGCGATTCACTATCAGCTTGTATCACCGCAGAAATTGGTAAAGGCAACAGCATTGAAAGTGCAATTAAAACTGCGAAAAAATTTGTCAATGCTGCGATTGCTAACGAAATTGCCGTTGGCCATAAGTTCGGACCAATCAACCATTGGGCTTACCAAGATTAAATGTTTAACTAAGTCTTGCAGTTACTAAAATTATCTGCTATGATTGCTCCTTATGAAGTACATAGCACTTTAATTTTTGCATAAAGAGAGGTCTTCAACGTGTGTTGGAAATTTTGGCGTAACGTTGCGATCAGCGCAATTTTATTCCTCTTTATTTTACCCATTATTGAATTAACCTGGCAAATTGCGTTATTCAAAATTATTGTAACCAGCCTAGCTGGTTTAGTTCTACTGACTAGTATCTTCTACTTTGAAGACCGCGCCGGGCTATTAACGGATCAGCCTAAAAACAATCATAGGTAAGTGCCAACTAACGAACGTTTCACATCAGTGAAGCGTTCGTTTTTATTTAAGGATATGAATATTTTATTGCTCTCGCAACTGCTGGTAACGCCGCCAAATTTTTAGCTGAACCTTAGGCTGAGCAAGATGAGTAAAATCTGTTGGCTTAACAATGTTGCCGCGAAAATAACTAAGATCAGGTATACTTGGTAATTCTGCATATAACAACGTCAGTACCCATTTTTGGTGAGTGAATGTATGGGTAACCGGCTTGCCACCCAATGGTGCTAACGTTAACGGAATTTGAGTTTCAGCAGTAAAACGTTTAGTTGCTAACGTTACTAATTGCGACAATAACGGCGGTGTTTCTTGATCTGCTAAATCAGTCCATTTCAATAACGGCACCGTCCATAAATCCGCCAGCATCCCTTTTGCTGGCCGCTGCTCCATTAGATAGCCAGCAGGTGTTTGAATCACTAAGGCAAAATAATCTATCGGAACAGGCGGTTTCTTTTTAGTCCGTACCGGATAGGCCATTTCTTTACCATCTAAATAAGCTTGGTTAAAATCACGAACAGGCGAATTGGCAGTATCCGGATTTTTAGCCGTCATATAGCTTGAACCTAAATCCATAATGGCTTGGTTAAAATCACCTGGTCGCTCCGGTGAAATCACTTCTTTAATCACATCATAAAAAATTTTTCTGCTCTGTGGCTTGGTAATGTCTGCCTCAATTTCAAACAATCGGGAAAAAACACGAAAAGCATTCCCATCAATTGCTGGTTCCGGTTGATTAAACGCAATGCTTGCAATCGCGCCAGCTGTATAAGGACCGATTCCTGCTAATTTAGTTAATTCTTTTGCAGTTTGGGGCCATTTTCCTTGATAATCAATCATAATTTGCTGTGCCGCTTTTTGCATATTACGTGCCCGCGAATAATAACCTAAACCAGCCCATAATTGTAATAATTTTGCTTCCGGTGCTGCTGCCAAATCAGCTACAGTGGGAAAAGCCGCCATAAAGCGCTGGTAATAAGGAATCACCGTATTCACCTGAGTTTGCTGCAACATAATTTCAGACACCCAAATGTGATACGGCTCTTTATCTTTACGCCAAGGCAAATCCCGTTTTTCACGATCATACCAGTCTAATAATGCCTGTCGAAAGGCAACAATTTTTTCCCGTGACCACTGTTGCATGCGCCCACCCCTTCACTAACATTGAACTACTAGCCTTAACTATAGCTAAATTAATGTCTGTTCGCAATTATCCGATACATCATTTACCTTAATTAGAAATAAATTTTTTAATTTTCAGAAATTACCTGGTGCCGACTTGGTGATGGCAGTATCAACCAACAGACAATCGCCGCAATTAATAAGCCTAACCCACCAATCACACCAGTTAAGTTAGGTCCAAGCAATGAATTGACTGGTACAGCTGCATCACTAAATAAAAATTGCGGAGAAAATTTATCAATGGCATTTAAAGTTGCGTGTGCTAAAATTACCGGCCATAGTGACTGTGTACTGAAATATAGCAGACTTAAAATCGTCCCAACCGTGAAACATACTAACAATTGTGCCAATACTGGTAATAAAGCGTGCGCTTGCTGATAATTAAATCCCAGCCAAATAACAGGAGCATGCCACAAACCCCAAATCAAATTAGTGAATAAAGTCGCTTGACGCGGCGAATAAATGATTCTTAATTTCGGCAGTAAATAACCGCGCCATGCAAATTCTTCACCAAAACATTGTAATAAGCCACCCAACGGATTCAACACAATGGCTAAAGGGATGGTAGTTACTAAAAATTGGCGATAAGCTGAAAAATGATGTATGCCTTCTTGTTGTGCGACCGCACTAGCCAAAGGTTGAAAATCATCTGGATAAATCAAAAAATAAATTAAACTGCCAATAAACGCCAAACCAATGATTCCTAACCAGGCAAACAAATAGGCACGCCAATGTTGCTTGAACTTAAAAGCCAATGCTAGATTCTGTCGTCCCTCATGAGTAAAAAAACGCGTTAGCAACACACTAACCAGCGGGGTAAACATCAATAATACTAACCAACCAACAGCTTTTTTCTGCGCATAAAAATAACTAACCAGTAACAAAAATAATAAGCTTAGCCCTAAAAATAAACCCACCCTTTTTTTAACTGCAACCATGAAACCGCCCCCTTAACTAATATGTTACCTGTTTCGCCACTAATTCTAATGCAGCCTACGGTGGATTATTTTTCAGACTATTGGTGTAAAAAAACTAAAAAAGAGATTGGCAATGACCAATCTCTTTTTTATCTTTAGAAATTTCAATTAGTTAAACTCAACTTTCTTGCCACCACAACTTCACCAAGGCCTGTGTTCCTGCATTTCCTTGTTTTTGATCATCGACTAACTGCCGGTATAATTCGGCTGCTGCTTTGGTAGCTGGTAAATTTAATTGGTGTTTGTCAGCTTCTTCCAACGCAATACGTAAATCTTTCAAAAAATGTTTTGCAAAAAATCCAGGCGTGTAATCCTGTGCTAAAATTCTCGGTGCATAATTGGATAAGCTCCAATTAGCCGCGCTACCAGCACCAACTGTTTTGATGATCGCAGGTAACGCTAAGCCAACTTCTTTAGCATACACTAACATTTCTGTCATCCCAGTCATAGTCCCTGCTATCATAATTTGGTTAGCCATTTTAGCATGCTGACCTTTACCGGCATTACCAAATAAATGATTACTTTGGCCAATAACGTCAAACAATGGCAGTAATTGCTGATATGTTTCTTGTTGACCCCCAACCATGATGGTCAACGTCCCATTTTTTGCGCCAATATCACCACCGGAAACTGGTGCATCTAAGGCATAACACTTTTTAGCTGCTGCTGTGGTAGCAATTTTTTCTGCCAATGTTGGCGTACTTGTGGTCATGTCAACGACAATTTTTCCGGCACTGATACCGGCAAAAATGCCTTCTTCACCATAGTAAATAGCTTCAACGTCTTGAGGGTAGCCTACCATCGATAAGATAATATCATTGTTTTGCGCGACAGCACTAGGCGTTTTTGCCCAAGTTGCACCATTTTCTAGAACCGTTTTTGCGTGTGCCTTAGTCCGATTAAAAACCGTAACGGGGTAACCCGCTTTCAATAGATTATTAATAATACCAGTACCCATGACCCCTGTACCAATAAAGCCAATTTTCTTCATCTTTTTCACTCCTTTAAATGATCAAACATAACACTACTATCAGTTTAACATCAGGCCTAGGTAATAGTTGCAAAATTTAGAAAAACTGCTATATTAAACTCAATTACTGAAGAAAGGGACGATCTTGTGAAAAGAAAATTACGCAACTTACTCCAAGTGATTGAAGATCACGGCGATAGCAGTGACAAGCTGGCACAACCTAATGTACTAGAATACAAATTTGCAGCCCAACCGCTTTTTATTGACGACTTGATCATCGACAGTAATGTGTTTGATTTAATTAAAGTTTATGCGGATCCTGATCCTGCCACTGCAAGTGTCCCAATCGATGAGGTGCCGCAATTTTTTACAACAATGTTCCAAAAAACAAGTTCAGCTGCAAAACAAGCTTACCAAGATAACATCACAAACCAAAGTCGAATTGTCATTAATCTGGAATTAGTTTCAGAAGGCCAACACGAAGTTGGTGTACTCCAATTTAAATTTTGGTAGCTAATTGATTATTGGTAAATTAAACGACTTAAACGGTAACTCAAATCTGGTAATATTTGATTAACATTAGCTACCATTTGATAGGGTAACGGTAATCGTAAGATTTTAGCATCATGAAAAGTTCGCCGGACAATTTTTCTGGCGACTTTTTTTGGTGCTAATTGTTGTTTTGCGACTAATTTTACCAGTAACGGCCACGGCTTTAAATCAGGTGCTATCACCTGCGCGAAATGCCCCGTATTTAATAATGTGGGCAAAACAGTCACTAAATGAATGCGTGTTCTTGCTAATTCGAATTGGCTGCCACGAGCAAAACCCAATAATGCCGCTTTGCTAGCTGAATGAAAGGCACTATAGGGCAACGTTAACTCAGCGCCAGCAGACGCAATGTTAATCAGAAAACTAGCCGCCGGATCATGTTGATGCATACGAATAAAATATTGACTTAACGTTAACGGCACTAACGTATTAAGCCGTAAAATCCGTTGGCCGGCAGTTTGTGGCTGCTGTGCAACTGTACCAAAGCCGGATAACGCCGCGCTATTAACCAAAACATCTGGTACGCCACAATGCTGCACACAACGTTGCCAAACGAATTGTGCTTGCCCTTCTTCCAATAAATCAACGGCTAAAATCGCAACTTTTCCCCTGGTTAACCGCGCCGCTTGCCGGGCAACCCGCTCTAATTTTGTCCGCTGCCGACCGACTAACACTAAATTCAAATGCCGCCGAGCAAATTCATAGGCTAACTGTTCACCTAGACCCGCTGATGCCCCAGTAATCAATGCTAAACGAACCATCATCGTCCCTCCTTTTCTATGATAATCAAAGTGTAGCATGATCTGCCATTGAATTGTTGAAAAATTGCAGTAATAAATAAATGTACGTCATCAGGTGTTAATTCATTTTCAGATAACATTCATAAGTAAAAAGCGACTGCAACAAACGTATTAAGATTGTTGCAGTCGTTCTTTATTTATTTTCAACTGTCATTTGTGGCGAATGATTTTCTTCCAGAAATTGGTATAATAAAAGTTCCATAATGATAATCAAGGAAACTTGTGACCCCATATTCACATTATTCATTTTTAATTCGTCACTAAAATAATAAAGATTGTGATCACTCATATTTTGAATAGCATTTTTATCCGCAGATGTAATTGAAATGATGGCCGCATACTGGCATTCTCGTTTAATTGTATATAAATTTTCAATTAATTCCGTATCCTCTCCAGAATAATCGAAAACAAAGATCAAATCGTCTTTTTTAATCATTTGATAAGCCAATAAACGTTCTTCATAATTCTCCGGAAAAACAACTAAAAACCCATTAATTGTGTAAAGATAGTTAATGTATTTTGCGGCGAATTTACTAAATCCCTTAGCAAAGAAGAATAATTTTGGCTTTTTAATTAGTAAATGCGAAATTTGCCGGAATTTATGTGCGTCTAAAACGCGAACTGTCTCTTCAATATTTTTTAAATATTCAGTTCGATATTGCTCCTGACGTTGAACCATCATTTGTTTAGCACCATCACTCTTTTCTTCAATCTCCGTAAACTTTAGAACAGTGGTAAATTCACTGTAGCCAGAAAAACCAATCTTCCGGACAAAACGCAAAAAAGTGGTTGTGGAAACATAGCATAATGATGAAACTTCACGAATACTTTTATTGTTAATTTCACTCATGTGCTGAATGACAAAATTTAATAATTTATACTCTGTTTTATTTAAAGCATCAACGTGGGGTTCTATTATTTTATAAAAATTCATAAATACTCCTAACTTGGAACGCCAAGTATTAGTGAATGAAGGTTGCCACCACCCAATAATAATTCTCGCGCATAAATTGGTTCAATAGCATGATCAGGATATAACTTTGTATATAATGCAATGGCAGCATCATCTTGTTCATCATGAAAAATAGGTAAAAAAACTGCCGAGTTTGCCACATATGCATTCACATAGCTAGCTGTTAAACGATCACTAGGATAGCGCGGTAAAAGTCCATTGACAGCATCTACACCGTTACTTTCTTCTTGGGTAGCGTATAACGGCCGGGGCAATAATACCTTATGAATTTTTAACTGCCTGCCTTGAGCGTCGAATGCTTGACTAAGAATGTGGTACGCGTTATGACAAACTGCAAACATTGGATCAGTCTTATCCTCTGTCCAAGACAACGCAACTACCCCCGGTTTAATAAATACTGCTAGATTATCAACATCACCGTTGGTTTCATCCATATAATAACCGTATCTAAGCCAAATGATCTTAGTGACATTGAAGTAGCGTTGAAAGTACGTTTCTACTTTATCTTTTCTTATTTGGCCATTCCTACCTTCAGATAAAACAGATGCTTCCACGGCTAACAATGTTCCTTCACCATCTGTTTGATAGCCACAACCCTCTAAAACTAAATTGGCCTGATAATAATCAAAATCATCTAAATCAGCTAATTTCTTGGTAATTAGTAAATCCTGATCCCAGGGAAAATATAAACCATCAACTAGGCCGCCCCAAGCATTAAATTGCCAATCCACTAATCTAATTTTTGCCTGTTGATTCATTAAATAAGCAGGCCCGGTATCACGAATCCACACGTCATCAAAACTCATTTCTAATACTTTTACCGAAGGAGGTAAACTGGCGCGTGCATTTTGGTACTGTTTTTGCGAAACCAACATGGTGACTGGTTCATACTGGCTTAATTTACTAGCAATCTCAGCAAATACGGCTTGAGCCGGTTTAGCACCATTGCGCCAATTATCCGCCCGTTCTGGCCACATCATGTAAGCTTTAGTGTGTCGATACCAATCTGGCACTAAATGAAAATCATCATTTCTTGGTAAAGAGTTTAATTTTTGCATCTCATGACTCCAAATTCTTAATGTTTGTCTTCCATCACGGTACAATGACAGTGCCCTGTTCACCTTTGATAATCGCATTGACATCCGCTAATGCACCAATGATAGCTGGCCGCTTTGTCCGTTTTACAAAACTGATTGCAGCTTCTACTTTGGGCAGCATACTGCCAGCCGCGAAACTTTGGTCTGCAATGTGCTGTTCGATTTCTTTCACCGTTACGCGTTTAACCTTAATTTGATTGGGTGTGCCAAAATGATAAAAAACACCAGCAACTGAAGTTAAGATAATTAATTTATCCGCATTAATTAATTCCGCAATTTTTGCAGCACTAAAATCTTTATCAATAACAGCTTCTTGCCCGACTAATTTTTGTTGTTTTTTAACGACTGGTACACCACCACCGCCTGCCACGATCGGAATAACTTGATTATCCAACAACGTTTTAATCGCTGGATATTCCTGAATTGCAATGGGTTTGGGGGATGGTACTACTCTGCGATAACCACGACCAGCATCCGCAACAAACTGCCAATCAGGATGTACTTTTTGTAACTGATCCAACTGTGATGTTGAATAAAAAGGTCCAATTGGCTTAGACGGATGGTTAAATGCAGGATCATTTTCGGCAACAAGTACTTGAGTCACTAAAGTCACGACAGTGCGATTGAAACCGTGTGCTAATAACGCCATCTGTAGGGCATTTTGAAACCAATAGCCAATACTGCCTTCAGTCATCGCACCTACAGTATCTAGTGGCATTGCAGGATTACTTTTACTATTTGTATAAAGCTGTTGTAAAAGCAGATTACCAACTTGCGGTCCATTTCCGTGCGTGACCACTAACTGATCGCCATTAAGAACAAATTGAACCAAAGCAGCGGCTGTTTTCTGAACTGCTTTTTGTTGCGCTGCCGCAGAAGCATCTGTCGTTAAAATTGCGTTGCCACCTAAAGCAACTAAAATTTTTTGATTTGTCATCTTTCCACCTACTTTTAAATAATAGAAAGGAGAGTGTTTGCAAACAATACTCTCCTTTCGTGAATCAACTTAACTTATTCTACTTATACCGTAATCTTAACCTAGTTAATCGGTACTTGCTGAGTAATGCAGTGAATGTTACCGCCACCCAGTAAAATTTCTCGTGCTGGTACACCAACAACTTTGCGTTTCGGATAAAGCGAGGCCAATACCTTTTGTGCATTTTCATCCATGGGATCACCAAAAGTTGGAAAAACAATACCACCGTTTGCGGTGTAATAATTAACGTAACTAGCAGCTAAGCGATCACCTTGTTGGCGAGGTAAAGTGCCAGCAACTGCATCAACACCATGACTTTCCTGCTCTGTAATCAGTACTGGTTTAGGGACATTTAATTTAATTACTTTTAATTTTCTTCCCTTAGCATCAGTGGCATTTTCAAGAATATTTAGATTTTCTTTTGAAATTTGATATTGGGGATCTGTTTTATCATCTGTCCAAGCTAACACGACAACACCTGGCTTAACAAAATTAGCAATATTATCCACGTGGCCGTTGGTTTCATCATTATAAATTCCTTGTTTGAGCCAAATAATTTTATCTAGATTTAATTGTGCTTTTAAAACCTCTTCTATTTGCGCTTTAGATAATTGTAGGTTGCGTCCCTTTGACAATAAACATTCTTCAGTTGTTATTAATGTTCCTTCCCCATCTACATGAATGGAACCGCCTTCTAAAACAAAATTATTTAACCGGTAGCGGTCAACATGTTCTAATTCCGCCATTTTATGCGCAATCCGATCATCTTTATCCCAAGGAAAATACAAACCGTCTACTAGGCCTCCCCATGCATTGAAAGTCCAGTCGATGGCCCGTAGTGTCCCTTGATCATTTTTAACAAACGTAGCCCCACAATCCCGGATCCAAGCATCATCATTAGATAATTCAACAACTTCTACATTACCTGGCAACATTTGGCAAGCGTTGTCATATTGATCATCATTAACACCAACCGTAACGTGTTCAAATTGTGAAATTGTAGCTGCAACTTTAGCAAATGTTTTTTGTGCCGGTTTACCGCCATCACGCCAGTTATCTGGTCGCTGTGGCCATAGAATATAAACACCTTTATGCGCTTCAAACTCACCTGGCATTCTGAAGCCATCTTTTTTCGGTGTACTGTTTAGTGTTTTCATTTTTATCATCCTTTCTTAACAGATCGTTGCGCCCGTTTTTCCGCAAAACGGACAATAACTTCACCTAAAATAATTGTGATAATGGTTCCAATTAAAATGGGCAGTTTACTTGTTATTTCCGCATGACTGCCATTCAGTGGCACAATGGTCATGATAATTGTTGTAATGAGCAACAATTCTGGTACCCAAGTGACCAAATTAATCATTAATTTATTCCCAGAAACTTTAAAGGGACGCTTTTTTTCTGGCTGCAATTGCCGTAACTTGATAAATGCCGGAAACATTAAAGTGTAAGACAATAGCAACGCCACAACATTTAGCGAGAAAAAGGCCCAAAAAATATCTTGGTTGGGAATAAATGGCGCGATAATAACTAAAATCGTTGCAACTATACCATTTAAATAACCTGTACCAACTGGCATCTTATTTTTATCTTCTTTACCAAAAATCTGCGGAAGTGCGCCGTCTTTAGCTGCGTAATCAGATACAATGTTGACACCTAATGCCCAAGAAACCATTTCGGAAGCTAACGTATACAAGAAAAAAACACCAATCAAAATAACGAACCAATTCATTTTACCAAGCAACAAAATAAAACTATCTAACAAACCACTTGAAGGTGATAATTTAGCTGCTGGTATGGCAACACCCATACTAAACGCAGCTAATAAATATAATAACGCAATTAAAACACCGCCAAAAATCATGGCTTTAGGAATTTGTTTTTGTGGATTATCCATGTTGCCAGACATTGTCGCCACAACTTCAAAACCCAAGAAGTTAAAAATAATCACAGACAAATTGCTTAAACTTGAGCCATTTAAATGTGGCAATAAGTTTGCCCCGCTTAAATCGTTTGCAACGCCTTTAGTAGCAGCAACATAAATACCTAAACAAGTCAGTGATGCGATAATAAAGATTTTAGCAAAAGCTGCTAAATCAATAATGAATTTGCTTTCTGCCACTGGTTTATTACCTAGTATCACCACTAACCAAACAAAAGCCAATTGAATTAGCATCGAACCCCAAATACTTAACTTCATCTGGAAAATCGTACCAATTACCTGAGAAAACAAAACTGCCAAGCTTGCCATCCAAATTGGATAATTAATCCAGTATAACCAAGCTAACCGGCCACCCCAACGTGTTCCAAAAGCTTCTTTTACCCAATCATATAAACCACCATCACCAGTATAAGTGGTTCCTAATTCAGATGAAATTAAGCCATATGGTAAGAAAAAGAAAACTAATAAAAAGATCCACCAAAAGAACTGCGATGGGCCAATCGCCGCAGCAGGTGCTGCAGACTCGACTACCATGATAACAACAACTGACATTAAAACGGCGTCAAATAAATGAAACCCTTTTTTCTTCAATTTTGAACACCTCGAATTCAATTTATTAGTTAATCAGTTGCGTCATCAGTTAAGTTCAAAATCAGTCTTTTCAACCTCGGACTATTTAATGCATCTAAAGCCTTTTCATTATAATCAATCGCTGGTGCCAGTAAATAAACTAATAGCGCTCTCATTGCGGTCAAACGATTTTCTGCTTGGTCCCACGCAATTGAAGCTGGAGAATCAAGAACCTCGTCTGTCACTTCTTCACCACGATTAGCGGGTAAGCAATGCATAAATCTAGTGTTAGCACCAGCTAATTGCATTAATTTCGTGTTAACCTGATACTTCGGATAAAATAGTTTCATGCGTTCATCATAAGATAATGGGCTTTCGTATAAGCCATACCAAACATCTGTATAAATGAAGTCTGCACCAGCTAAAGCTTTTTGAGCATCATCAGTGATCTCAACACTGCCGCCAGAAAACTTAGCACTAGCTGTTGCAATCGCCAATTGCTTTTTAGGAACTTGGTGACCTTTTGGACCGAACTGGACAAATTTCATTCCCATTTTTGCTGCCATAAACATGGTTGATACACAAACCTGAGTGGCATCACCCATAAAAACAATTTTACAGTCACTAAGTCTTTTGCCAGAAGGTAAATGCTCAGTCATAGTAATAATGTCGCCCATTTCTTGTGTTGGATGATTATAATCACTCATACCGTTTAATACAGGAACAGTTGCAGTTTCAGCCAATCTTTTTACCATGGCATGTTTGGCAACTCGCGCCATCAAAATATCAACCAGTCGAGATAAAACAATTGCAGTATCCCCTAGTGATTCACTTTCTGAACTGCCAAGGTGAATTTGTCCAGGTGCCAAATACTGAGCGTGACCACCTAATTGTGTCATCGCGGTTTCAAAAGAAACTCGTGTTCTAGTAGATGATTCTTCAAAAATCATCCCTAGCGTTTTATGTTTCAATAACTGCGGATAATTACCACGCTTAATTTCTGTTTTAATTTGGATCCCTAAGTTAATTAAATATTGAATTTCTCGCTTAGTATACTGATTAGTGTCAATAAAATCTTTTTTCATCTTTAACATCTCCATTTTTAATTGATTACTCGAGTAATGCTTACAGATGCAATATAGTTCATCTGTATTAATTTGGGAATGCTTTTTAGCGCTTCTGAAGTCCGAACGCACACGTTGTATTTTGTTACATTTTATGGAATTTATTACATTGTGCTTTTTAAGCATAAAAATGCCCACAATAAAAAAACAACTAGGTTTAAATCCCTAGTTGTTTTTATAAAAATAAAGCTGAATAGATTAGTAATAAATTGAGAAAAACCAATAATTGCCAAGTAGCAAAGCTGTACTAGAAACTATTGTACTTACAGTCCGTTACTTCTTATGGGTCTCAGTTTCATCCGTGCGTAAAACAGCCATGAAAGCTTCTTGGGGCACTTCTACAGAACCAATTTGTTTCATACGCTTTTTACCTTTTTTCTGTTTTTCCAGTAATTTACGTTTACGCGAAATGTCACCGCCATAACATTTAGCCAGTACGTTTTTCCGCAGTGCTTTAATGTTGGCCCGCGCAATAATTTTATTGCCAATTGCCGCTTGCACCGGTACTTCAAATTGTTGGCGCGGAATCAATTTCCGTAGTTTATCGACAATTTCACGTCCTCGCTCAGCGGCAAAATCTTGGTGAACAATGCTGCTTAAAGCATCCACTGACTCCCCATTTAATAAAATATCCATTTTAACTAATTTACTTTGCCGGTACCCTTCGATTTCATAATCTAACGAAGCGTAGCCTTTAGTGCTGGATTTTAATTTATCAAAAAAATCATAAACAATTTCAGATAATGGTAAATGATAAATCACATTCACCCGGTTGTTGTTTAAATATTCCATAGTATCAAACTCACCACGTTTTGCCTGAGCTAGTTCCATGACAGCCCCCACGAACTCACTGGGGACCATAATTGATGCATGAACAAATGGTTCTTCAATGCTATCAATGGTCCCTGGATCCGGCATTTCTGATGGATTAGCAACCTCTTTTTGCGTACCGTCGGCTAAATTGGCATGGTAAATCACTGATGGTGCTGTGGTGATTAAATCAAGGTCAAACTCTCGCTCTAAACGTTCTTGAATAACATCCATGTGCAATAACCCTAAAAAGCCACAACGAAAACCAAATCCCAAAGCTTCTGAGGTTTCTGGTTCAAACGTCAAAGCGGCATCGTTTAAGCGCAATTTTTCCAAAGACTCCCGCAGTTCATTGTATTTTGAAGAATCTACAGGATACAGGCCACAGTACACCATTGGTTTCATTTTCCGGTAGCCGCGAACCGCCTTTTGCGCAGGATTATCCACTAAAGTTAGCGTATCACCCACTTCAGTGTCTTGGATAGTTTTAATACTAGCGGTTAAATAGCCAACGTCTCCAGCCATTAAATAATCCCGTTTTACAGCTTTAGGTGACATCACGCCGACTTCTGTCACTTCAAAAGTCTTACCGTTTTGCATCAATTTGATTTGATCGCCAGGTTTTACAACCCCTTCAAAAACACGGATGCTCAAAACAACGCCACGGTAACTATCATAAACAGAATCAAAAATTAATGCCTTTAACGGCGCAGTTAAATCGCCACTAGGTGCAGGAATATCAGTAATAATACGTTCCAGCATGTCTTCAATCCCAATACCCTGCTTAGCGCTAGCTAAAACGGCATCATCTGCTTCAATACCGATATCATTTTCGATTTCAGCTTTAACCCGATCTGGATCCGCCGCTGGTAAATCAATTTTATTGATTACTGGAATAATTTCTAAATCATTATCAATTGCGAGGTAAACGTTAGCTAGTGTTTGTGCTTCCACACCTTGCGCAGCGTCAACCACCAAAATTGCCCCTTCGCAGGCAGCTAAACTGCGGGAAACTTCATAGGAAAAGTCCACGTGACCAGGAGTATCAATTAAGTGAAACGTATAAGTCTGCCCATTTTTTGCATGATAAGCCAACTCAACGGCATTTAACTTAATGGTAATCCCGCGTTCCCGCTCTAAATCCATAGTATCTAATATTTGTGCTTCCATATTGCGCTTAGCAACGGTATGCGTTAATTCTAATATTCGATCCGCTAAAGTTGATTTGCCATGATCGATGTGGGCAACAATTGAAAAATTCCGAATATGCTTTTGTCTTTCCTGCATTGCTTTAATATCCATTATCTTGCCTACTTTCTCATGCTTGCCGAAACAAGCCACTGCCTTAAATTATAGCAAGCTCTTTGGCTCCGTGCAATTATCGTTGACTAGTAATATGACTAGCCAGCTAATTGCTCATAAATTCACGATTTAAACTAAAAAAACGCACGCTACAAATTAAGTAACGCGCGTTAGCAATTTACTTCTTATGCTTGCCAAACAATTTATCGAATAAACTACCTTCTGTTTCTGACATGCTCTGCCCACTAGCTGTTGCAAAAGCTTTTAGTGCTTCTTTTTGTTTACCATTTAAATGTTTTGGCGTCACAACTTTTACTTTGACGTGTTGGTCGCCGCGACCATTACCCCGCAAGCGCGGTGCGCCTTGGCCACGTAATCGGAAAGTTGTGTTGGTTTGCGTTCCAGCAGGGACCTTCAACTTAACTTTACCACTAACCGTATCAACTTGTAACTCGTCCCCTAAAGCCGCTTGGACAAAGCTGATCGGTACTTCTAGATAGATCTCTGGACCATCACGCTGGAATTTTTTGCTCGGTGCAACCCGGAAAACAATGAATAAGTCCCCATACGGGCCACCATTTTCCCCGGCTTCACCTTGTTCAGAAAGCCGCATCTGCTGACCGTCTTCAACACCGGCCGGTACTTTTACTTTAACGCTATGCCGTTCTTCTTCATGACCTGAACCATGGCAAGTTGGGCATTTTTGTTTAATTTCTTTACCAGTACCATGACATACATCACAAACTTCACGTGTTTGCATCCGACCTAACGGCGTTTGCCGTGTGATCTGAATGTATCCAGAACCGTGACATTTATGACAAGTCTCCGGCGAAGTTCCTGGTTTAGCACCAGTACCATTACAAGTATGGCAAGTTGCCTCACGCGTATAAGAAATGGTTGTTTCTTTACCAAAAATTGCTTCTTTGAAAGTCAAATCCATTTGATATTGTAAATCTGAGCCTTGCCGCGGTGCATTAGGATTAGCTTGTTGCCGGCCGCCGCCAAAGAATTGGCTGAAAATATCATCAAAGCCACCGAAACTTTGACCACCACCAAAGCCACCAAAATCTTGGCCACCGAAGCTACCAAAACCACCTTGGCCTTGGGGACCGGCTGAACCAAATTGATCATACTGCGCACGTTTATCTTTATCGCCTAAAACTTCATAAGCTTGCGAGATCTCCTTAAACTTTTCTTCCGCGCCAGGCGCTTTGTTTAAGTCGGGATGGTATTTTTTTGACAGCTTACGGTAGGCGTGTTTAATTTCGTCTTGTGAGGCATCACGACTGACCCCCAAAACTTTATAATAATCTTTACTATCCGCCATGCGTGTTAAGAACCTCCTAGAAATTAGCGTCAATCACGACGCTCCGTTGCCTTAAAAAGCTTCATCAAGCATACCATAGATTAAATAAAAAGCCAAAAGCCGCAATGGCTTTGGCTTTTTGTTTAACTCAAGGTAAAAATTTAATTACTTTTTATCTTTATCAGGATCAACTTCTTCAAAGTCACCGTCAACGGTCTTGCCATCATCTTTGTTGGCACTACCATTGTTATCAGCACCTGATTGACCGCCTTTTGCGCCACCATTTGCCTTTTGGTCTTTAGCAGCTTGTTCATACATCTTAACGGATAAGTCCTGAACAATCTTATTTAGCGCATCGCGTTTGGACTTCATTTCCTCTAAGTTATCTTCTTGTTGTGCTTTCTTCAAAGCATCCTTGGCATCTTGTGCCTTCTTGATTTCGTCTTCGGAAACTTTACCCTTTAATTCTTTTAAGGTCTTATCAGTTGTAAAGAGTAGTTGCTCTACTTCATTACGTAAGTCAACTTCCTCTTTCTTCTTCTTATCCGCATCCGCATTTTCTTCGGCTTCTTTACGCATCTTTTCGATTTCTTCATCAGAAAGGCCAGAAGAACTCTTGATCGTGATCTTTTGTTCTTTCTTAGTACCCATATCCTTAGCAGAAACATTAACGATCCCATTTTTATCAATATCGAACTTAACTTCGATCTGTGGAACGCCACGTGGTGCCGGTGGAATATCCGTTAATTGGAAACGACCAAGTGTTTTGTCATCTGCTGCCATTGGCCGTTCACCTTGCAAAACGTGAATGTCAACAGCTGGTTGGTTATCCGCAGCAGTTGAGAAAACTTGGGATTTGCTAGTTGGAATAGTTGTATTCCGGTCAATTAACTTAGTGAAGACACCACCCATGGTTTCAATTCCTAATGATAATGGCGTAACGTCTAACAAGACGACATCCTTAACATCACCAGAAATAACACCACCTTGCACAGCAGCACCTAAGGCAACCGCTTCGTCAGGGTTAATGGAATGATCAGGTTCCTTGCCAGTCCATTTCTTAACAGCTTCTTGAACTGCCGGTGTCCGGGTAGAACCACCATTTAAAATAACTTTGTCAATGTCGTCAATGCTTAATTTTGCATCACTTAACGCATTGTCCAATGGTCCCTTAGTTTTAGCAACTAAGTCAGCTGTCATTTCATCAAATTGTGCTCGTGTTAATGTTTTTTCCAAATGTAATGGACCATTATCACCGGCAGAGATAAATGGTAAACTGATTTGTGCTTCAGAAACACCTGATAGGTCTTTCTTAGCTTTTTCTGCAGCATCCTTCAAGCGTTGCAATGCCATTTTATCTTTAGACAAGTCAATGCCATTATCCTTCTTAAATTCAGCAACTAACCAATCAATGATCTTTTGGTCAAAGTCATCGCCACCTAGGCTAGTATCACCATTAGTCGATAACACTTCAAAAACACCATCGCCTAATTCAAGGACAGAAACATCAAATGTCCCACCGCCAAGGTCATAAACCAAGATTTTTTCATCAGCATCGCCTTTATCCAAACCGTAAGCTAATGAAGATGCAGTTGGTTCGTTGATAATCCGTTTTACATTTAAACCAGCAATTTTACCAGCATCTTTAGTGGCTTGCCGTTGACCATCATTAAAGTAAGCTGGAACTGTAATAACAGCGTCTTTAACTTCTTCACCCAAGTAATCTTCAGAGAATTTCTTGATGTATTGTAAAATCATCGCTGAGATTTCTTGAGGAGTATAAGATTTATCGCCAACTTTTACTTTATATCCTGGTTCACCAATGTGCCGCTTAATGGATGCAACAGTATTTGGGTTCGTGATAGCTTGCCGCTTAGCAACTTCCCCAACTTGTACTTCACCATTTTTAAAAGCAACAACAGACGGTGTTGTCCGATTGCCTTCTGGGTTTGTAATAATTTTTGGTTCTTTACCTTCAAGAACAGCAACCGCTGAGTTAGTTGTCCCTAAGTCAATACCAATAACTTTTGCCATAGATTCTAACCTCTTTTACTTATTTTTAATTTTATTGTGCGACAACGACCATCGCTGGGCGTAAGACGCGATCTTTAAGCTTGTAGCCCTTTTGCAATACTTTGACTACAGTTTCAGGCTTTTGATCACCTTCCACAGCAACTGTTTGCACAGCTTGGTGGATGGTCGGATCAAAGGTTTGATTCATCGCGGTGATTTCAATGATTTGATGATCTTTTAAAGCACGCTCTAAATGATCATAAACCATTTCCACACCTTTTTTCAATTGTTTACCATTTTGATCGCTAGCTTCAACTGCTAAAGCACGTTCTAAATTATCCATCACTGGCAAAATGCTTTTTGCTAAATCTTGCCCTTCATACTTTAACAATTGTTCCCGCTCTTTTTTGAAACGCGCATTCATATTTTGAATTTCTGCTTCCGCCCGAAGATATTTATCCTCAGTCGCTTCAGCCTGCGCTTTCAACTTTTTAATCTGTTCAGCTTGTTCATCAGTAGCTGGTTTTGCTTTAGCTTGCGTACTAGCTGCTGCCTGATCATTAGAATCTGTTGTTGCTGAAGCAGTTGTCTGCTTTGCACTATCGGTCGATTTTGCTGCCGCAGACTTTGCTGTACTTTTTCCAGCATCCAGATCCTTTTCTGATGGATATTCTGGATTCTGCGCTAATGATTCATCAGCTGCTGTCTGTTTCTTTTTAGCCAAACAAATTCACCTCCACATGATTACTCTTCCCCGCGATGGGCATAATAATCAGTTATTTTTTTTGCCAATTCTTCACGAAAAACATCAAGTAAACCGATCATTCGTGAGTACGGCATGCTTGTGGGCCCTAATAATGCGATTGTGCCTTTGCCATGTTCACCAACATCATAAGTGGCAGTGATTAAACTAAAATTACGCAATAAATTGCTGGTTGTTAGTTCATCACCTAAGCGGACTTCAATCGCTTGATCTGGGACACCAATCAACTTGGCTAAGTCTGCATCCTGATCAATTAATGCATAAAGTGATTTTAACTGATCAACATTTTTAACTGTGGCTGGATTGATTAGATTCATTTTCCCATCAACATAAAAACGCTCACGAGCCGCTTTTTTCAAAACATTGCCGAAGATATTCAGAAAGCCGGTCGGCGTAATCATGTAATGAGCTAATAGTTGCGGAATATCACTGTGTAATTTTTTAATGACTTCCGTCAAAGGTAATCCAACTAATTGGTCATTAATGATGTGAATCGCTTTTTCCAAACTGTCACTATCCAACTCACGCGGTACATTGAAGATTTGGTTTTCAACCGTCCCGCTATCTGTCACCAAAATGGCGATGACTTGATGGTCACCTAAAGGAACTAGACGAAAACCAGTCAAACGCGTATCACGTAATTCGGGTCCTAGTGAAATTGCCGTATAACTAGTCAAACTAGAAAGTATTTTAGCTGATTGGGCAATGATTTGATCGATCTGCAGGTAACTTTGATTAAAAGAAGCCTCAATTACCGCTAAATCATTGGCATCAACACTACTTGGTTCCACTAGATGATCTAAATAATAACGGTACCCTTTAGTAGATGGGACCCGCCCAGAAGACAAATGCGTTTTTTCAATTAACCCTAATTCTTCTAAATGAGCCATTTCATTACGCACTGTCGCTGAGCTAACGTGCATTGGCAGTTGAATTAATAACTTTTTTGAACCGACAGGCTGACCATTTTCTGTATACAAACGAATGATCTCTTTCAAGATAACCAGTTGGCGCTTGGTCAGCATGCGAACCACCTCTTTTAGCACTTAATGCATTTGAGTGCTAACACAATTATTAATATAACAAGTTCACTGCTTTAAGTCAAGATAACAGTCCCTTTTTCCATTAAAAACAAGGTAGTCAGCCTAAATTGACCAATTTGCGTATTTTGTTTGACCATTACGTCCTAACCAACAAACTTTAAGTATCACTATCTAACAAAAATGCTTGGAAAACTTCATTACCGAGAAACTCACCGCGCCGAGTTAACCAAATGTGCTGATGGTCCTCTGCTAACAAACCACGAGCGACTAAGCGACGAATGACATTACCATATAAACTAGCCATCGAAAAGCCAAACTTAGTTGCAAACTGTTGCTTATTAACACCAGCCTTCATCCTCAAGCCTAAAAATAGTTGCTCTTCAATTTGTTCGCTGCGTGGCAATACATGACGTCGAAAAACCGGTACGCGCCCAGCGTGTAATGGTGTTAAATACTGTTGAATTGGACCAAAATTTTGATAACGCGTTTTGCCTAAGTAACCACTAGCACCAGCACCAAAACCAAAATATTGCTGGTTGCGCCAATAAATTAGATTATGCTGAGATTCATACCCCGGTTGCGCAAAATTACTAATTTCATATTGCTGCCGGCCAGCAGCGCTAAATTTATTTAAAGCCAACGCGTACATATCCGCTTCAGTATCTTGGGAAGGCAATGGCAATCTTCCTCGGCGCATTAAATTATAAAAAACTGTTTGCCGTTCTAAAATTAATGAATAAGTTGAATAGTGGGGTAAATCTAAGGCTATAGCTTGATCTAAACTAGCCGCAAAATCTGCTTGGGTTTGTTTAGGCAATTTAAAAATTAGATCAATGCTGATATTATCAAAACCAACTTTCCGCGCATTAGCAATTGCTTGATAAACATCTGCACTACGATGTGTCCGACCAATTCGCTTTAAAATATCATCATTAAAGGACTGTACCCCAATACTTAATCGGTTAACACCATTGGCAAATAAAACTTTTAGTTTGTCTGTTGTCAACAGATCATTAGGATTTGCTTCAAAGGTAAATTCACCGCCAGAAAAGGGGAGAATTTCGCGCATACCACTGAGCAATCGCTCTAATTGCTTAACTGTTAATGCGCTTGGCGTACCACCACCAATATAAAGTGTATTCAACTTTTTCTCGGGATAAGCTGCTGTAACTAGCCTCATTTCCTTTAATAAACAAGTAATGTAATCATCGACTGGTTGCCCTGCTAAAAATACTTTGTTGAAATTACAGTAATAACAAATGTGCTGGCAAAATGGAATGTGAACGTAAGCGCCGGTAGTCATAGTGCCACCTGCCCGCTATGAGTTGCAAAATAATCACGTGTGTGCTGTTTATCTTGTTTTAACTGGTTCACTAAGCCAGCAGCATTGGCAAATCTGATTTCACCACGTAAACGGGAAAACCAAGCAACTTCAACGTGTTCCCCGTACACCATCTGTGAAAAATCTAGTAGATAAATCTCTAAAGTTACCGCGCGGTCAGCCCCAAAAGTGACATTGCGGCCGACAGAAGCCATTGCGGCATACCATTGTCCCATCAATTTAACCTTTACCGCATAAACACCAATCCCAGGAATTCGTAGTGCTGGATTAACATGGAGATTCAAAGTCGGAAAACCAATTTTTCTTCCCCGCGCTTCACCATGAACCACGACACCAGAAATCCGGTAAGGATAGCCCAACAACGCTTTAGCTAGATCAACATCCCCTGCAGTCACTGCTTGCCGAATCCGAGTTGAACTAATTTTACTAGCATCTTTTTGCTGTTTGGCCACTTTAACCACTTCGAACCGGTGATTAGCATAATGCGGCAAATCTTGCATCGTCGCCTTCTCTGGTCCAAATGTATAATCAAAACCAGCAACAACTACTTTCGCATGTAAACCGACAATGTATTGTTCAACAAATTCTTGTGGTGACAACGCACCAAACGCTGATGTGAACTCAACTATGTAAAGGTAATCCACCCCTAGATCTGCCATTAATTCTGCTTTAGTTTGCTGAAGCGTTAAATATTTCATCTGCTCGCTATCCAAACGCCGAAAAACAATTCCTGGGTGCTGATTAAACGTCATCACCGCCAGCGGTAATTGGCGTTGATGGGCAATTGCTGCCGCCTGTTTAATCACTGCTTGATGTCCACGGTGAACACCATCAAAAAAACCCAATGCTAAAACTAGGGGCTGCGCAATAATCTGTTGTTGGGAATAAGGATGGTGGATCCGAATAATCTGCATAACTGAAACTCCTATCTAATAAAAATCACACATTTTGCAAAAACATCTTAACTGGTCGTAGCAAATGGGGATAACGTTGATGCGGTTGATATAACGCTTTAACCTTTCCAGCATACACTAATGCAACCGTTTGATTTAAAGCTGTCAAACGTTGTCGTTCTAAAAATGCACCATGCTGCACTTTTTCCCATTGTTGCTGCGTTAAATTAATTTTAGGAAAATCAGCAAGTGCTATTTCCAATGGTTGTAATACTTTACCGATTTGTTGCGTTGCGCTTAACTGGGCAACCGTTGCTAAATCAACCGTGTCTGCCAAAGTAAAACCACCACTTATAGTTCGCGTTAACTCTGACATGACAGCTGCCACGCCGAGCTTACGGCCTAAATCAACTGCTAAAGTTCGAATGTAGGTCCCTTTAGAACAGCACACTTCAAAATGAAATTTTTGAATTCCCTTTTCCGCATCAAATTTTGGTTGATCTAACCGTTTGAATTTTGTGATCGTCACTTGACGTTGCGGACGTTTAACACTTTCACCAGCCCGAGCATAATCATATAATCGACGTCCATTAACCTTAACCGCCGAATATTTGGGCGGCGTTTGCACTAAATCTCCTGTTAACAGTTGCATTTGATTATCAATCTGCTCATCAGTGAATTTGCTTGATAATGGTGTTGTAGCCACTACCTCACCATCTAAGTCCTCCGTTGTCGTTGCAAATCCTAGAGTGACTTCTCCTTGATAGGTTTTACCACCGGCAACTAAATAATCAACAACTTTAGTGGCTGGCCCAATACAAATTGGTAAAACTCCATCAACATTTGGATCCAACGTCCCACCGTGACCGACACGCCGGGTGTGCAGCAAATACCGCAACTTTGCATCGCAAGCCTGACTGGTCATTCCCCGGGGCTTATACAACGGTAAAATCCCATTCATCGCTTGACCTCCTTTAGTGAAATTCCAAGATTTCCTGATAGATTTGCCTAGTAAATCCGATTTTACAAACGCAATCATTATAGCACACCCCTTCAGACAACGCAGTGACTTAATCATGATATTTAAATAAAGATAGCAACAAAAAACCAGCAAACAGTTTTGTTCACTGCTTACTGGCTTTTCAACTAGTCGACAAGTGCCGGAAAATCCACCCGCCAAACATATTATTGATCTTCTTGGTGAATTTCTTTGATTAATTCATCAATCCGTTCACCATATTGAACTGATTTATCTCGCTCAAAAGTTAATTCTGGTACTTTAAATATCCGGAGTCGTTGTCCTAATTCCCGCCGAATTAAACCAGTAGCTTTATCCAGACCTTGCTGAGTTTTTTCGCCATCATGGGCTTTTTCTGACAAGATGCTGTAATAAATGGTTGCTTGCTGTAAATCACCGGTAACATCAACACCGGTAATCGTCACCCCAGCAACACGCGGATCACGGACACGCTTCATCAGAATATCCGTTGTTTCTTTTTGAATTTCTTGTGAAACTCGGCCAATCCGATAATGTGCCATTGCACTGCCTCCTTATGCGAAATCTATTTAACGGGAACTTTTTCCATTGTGTAGACTTCGATTTGATCGCCGACTTTAATGTCATTATAATTTTCGATCACTAAGCCACCTTCAAATCCTTGCCGAACTTCTTTAACATCGTCTTTCAAGTGTTTTAAACTGGCAATTTTGCCTTCATAAACCACGATGCCATCGCGAATTAAGCGAACACCGGAATCACGTTGAACTAAACCTGAAGTGACAAAGAAGCCAGCAATAGTCCCTATCTTCGATACTTTATAAGTTTGGCGAACATCTAATTGGCCAATGACTTTTTCTTTATAAGTTGGCTCCAGCATACCTTTCATTGCCGTTTCAACTTCATCAATTGCCTGATAGATGACATTATGCAAGCGAATATCAACATTATCTGCATCCGCTTGATCTTTAGCACGTGCAGTTGGCCGAACATTAAACCCGATGATAATCGCATTACTTGCCGCAGCTAACGTAACATCACTTTCATTGATGGCACCCACTGCTTCGTGAATGATATTAACTCGTACGCCTTTGACATTGATCTTTTGTAAACTATTGACCAAAGCTTCAACTGAACCTTGAACGTCGGCTTTAATAATTAGGTCGACTTCTTTCAGTTTGCCTTCCTTCATTGTTTCAAACAGATTGTCTAACGTAACGTGTTTAGTTTGTTGCCGCTGCTTCAAAACGGCCTGTTGTGCCCGTTCTTCACCAGCTGCCCGCGCTGTTTTTTCATCATCAAAGACAATAAATTTATCTGCTGACTCCGGTACATCATTTAACCCGGTAATTTCAACTGGCATCGATGGCTTAGCCGCTTTAATCCGCCGACCACGATCATTAGTCATTACCCGGACCCGGCCAAACGTATTGCCAACAACAATTGGATCACCAGTTCTCAAAGTACCTTGTTGAACCAATAATGATGCAACCGCACCTTTACCTTTATCTAAACGTGCTTCAATAACGGTACCGGCCCCTTTTTGTTTCGGGTTAGCTTTTAATTCCAAAACATCTGCTTCTAGTAAAATCATTTCTAATAATTCATCAAGATTTTTACCAAATTTAGCAGAAATCTGAACAAAAATCGTATCGCCACCCCAATCTTCTGGAATCAAACCATATTGAGTCAGTTGTTCCATGACATGATTAGGATTTGCGTTAGGCTTATCCACTTTATTGACAGCAACAATGATTGGCGCCTTAGCAGCTTTAGCATGATTGATCGCTTCAACAGTTTGTGGCATCACGCCATCATCAGCAGCTACAACCAGCACAATAATGTCCGTTACATCTGCGCCACGCGCACGCATATCTGTAAAGGCCGCATGCCCTGGCGTATCTAAGAACGTAATCGAACGATTATTAGTATGAACTTGATAAGCCCCAATTGCCTGGGTAATGCCACCAGCTTCACCTTCAGTGACACTAGTATGCCGCAATTTATCTAATAATGTTGTTTTACCATGGTCAACGTGCCCCATAATGGTTACAACTGGCGAGCGGTTTTCTTGATAGCTGGTATTAGCTGCTTCTTTTTCAAAATATTTATCTAAGTCAGAAATATCTTCTTCAACTTTTTCTTCTGGTTTAATGCCATAATCAACTGCTAAAAGCTCAATGGTGTCTTTATCCAAAGATTGATTCTGGTTAACCATAACCCCCATCATAAATAATTTTTTAATGATTTCAGCCGGTTCACGGTGGATCAATTTGGCAATGTCTTGAACGTTCATTCCCTCAGTGTATTGCAACACTTTTGGCAATGCGCGATCTTTACGAGTCGTTACTGGCGTAGTTGAACGGTTTTGCCGTTTATTCCGTCGATTATTGCGCCGCCGGTTAAAACGGCCACCCTTAAACCGATTGCCAGCATGATTCCGATTGCCACCAAAGCGACTACCGCGGTTACCATTAGCATTGTTTTGATTACGGTTATTATTGCTTCTAACCGTCGCTTTTGCACTGCTAATTGGTTTTGCCGCATTAACTGGTGCACGGTTAAGCGTCCGACTTTGTGGATTAGGTGCTACTCGATTATTGCTTTGGGAAATTCGCGGCCGATTATGATGGTGATTGTGGTTATTATAATGGTCATTGCGATTTTGTGGCCGATTATTGCGGCTATGCGGATTTTGACCATTATGTGGATGATGCGACTGGTGAAAAGACTGTCTTGGTTCATGATGATCATGATGGTCATGTTGTGCATGCGATTTAGCCGTCGTTTGCTGCGTCGCTGGCTTAGCTTGCGTCGTTGTCGCTTGATTAGCATCAGTCTTTTTAGTTTGTGCTGCTGATGTTGGCTTGGTAGTTGCCGTGTTTATCTTAGTCCCTTTCATCGCTGCACGTAGTGTTTTTTCCTGTGCTTCATCAATCGTTGACATGTGATTTTTAATCTTAAAACCAGCATTTTTAGCTTGTTCAATCACCACTTTAGATTGTACATTAAGTTCTTTTGCTAATTCGTAGATTCGTTTTTTACCCATATCTTCACGCTCCCTACGTTTTCAGTAAGGCAATGAGCCGGTGGGCAAAACCTGGCTCGGTAAGGCCGACAATAGTTCGTGGGCGTCCTAGCATTTGGCTCATTGCTTGTTTAGTAAAGGCGATTTTCAACGGAACTTGGTAAAACTGCGTTTTTGCAGTAAATTTATCCCGTGTCGCTTGGCTAGCATCAGCCGCAACTAGCACCAAAGCTAATTTTTGCTGCTGTAATGCTTTTAAAACCAGACCTTCACCCATAATTAATTTTCCAGCACGTAAACTTAAACCAAGTAAGTTCAGCGCTTTTTGTTTATTTTCCATTTTTATCGCCAAAAAGTTCTTTGCGGGCCTTTTGATGCTTGACGTAGGCCAACAATTCCTGGTAGAAATCTGCAGCTACCGTAACGTTTAACGCTTGATCCAAAATGTGCTTACGAGAAGCTAGCTCAACAGCATCTGGTTCAAGCGATACATACGCACCACGGCCAGATTTTTTGCCTGTGGGATCAATTGCAACTCGGCCAGCTTTATCCCGGACAATCCGCACCATTTCTTTTTTAGGTTTCATTTCATTACTGACGACATCTTTACGCATCGGAATTTTTTTTTGCTTCATCACTTTGCCACTCCTTATCGTGAATTAGTCGTTATCAGCACTATCGTCTGGCGCATCTGCCGCTGGAGAATCATTATTGTTTGCCACTTCAGACGTTTCCGTCTCCTCAGCTGATACCGTTGAATCAGCTTCTAGTGAATCGGTGATTTCTGGCGCTTCACTGGATTCTTCAGCTTCAGGTTCAGATTGTGCTGCAATGTCATCCGCTTCAGTCTCAGACTTAATGTCAATTTTATAACCCGTCAACTTAGCAGCTAAACGTGCATTTTGTCCACGTTTTCCAATTGCTAAAGAAAGTTGATAATCAGGCACAATCACTGTAGCAGCCTTTTCATTCTCTTCATCAAAGATGACATCGACAACCTCAGCTGGATTCAATGCGTTAGCGATGTATTCTGCTGGATCATCTACCCATTCAATAATATCCATGTTTTCACCAGATAGTTCATTGACAATGGCCTGAACGCGTTGCCCCCGAGGACCAACACAGGTTCCGACTGAATCAATATTTTCATCCCGGCTACGCACTGCAATTTTTGTCCGATCACCAGCCTCACGGGCAATTGAAACAATTTCCACTGTTCCATCATAAATTTCTGGTACTTCTTGTTCAAACAACCGTTTCACTAAATCTGGATGTGTGCGGCTGACATGAACCTGGGGCCCTTTAGGTGTATTTTCGACTTTAGTCACATAAACCTTAATCCGATCATGCGGTTCATAATGTTCATTAGGCATTTGATCATTACGTGATAATAATGCTTCGATTTTGCCTAAATTAACGTAAATAAACCGATTGTCGCGGCGTTCAACTACACCTTGCATAATTTCATTTTCATACTTAATGTACTGGTCATAAATAATGCTGCGTTCAGCTTCCCGAACACGTTGCATAATGACTTGTTTAGCGGTTTGTGCCGCAATTCGGCCAAAATCTTTAGGTGTCACTTCAAAACGGATTTTGTCCCCGACTTCATAAGCTTCGTTGATGGTTAAAGCTTCTTTTAAACTGACTTCCAAACGTGAGTCAAAGACTTCCTCAGTAACTTCTTTAACTGCATAAACGTGGATATCTCCTTTTTTAGGGTCAAATTCAACCTCCACATTTTGTGCTTGGCCGTAATTCCGTTTATAAGCTGAAACTAAAGCAGCTTCCAGCGCCTCAATCACAATTTCTTTTTTGACACCTTTTTCTTTTTCCAGTGCATCCAATGCACTTAGCATTTCCTTGCTCATGGTAATATTGTTCCTTTCCCGATTAAAATTCAATCGCCAATCGCGCATGCGCAATTTGCTGACGTGCAAACACCAACGATTTACGCCGCGTTTTATCCTTGACTGACAATGTTAATTCATCCGCGGTTAATTTAATCAATGTGCCTTCAAAAGCCTTTGCACCATTGACCGGCTGATAAAGCGAGATGTGAATATACTGGTTTAATGCCCGCTGATAATCACGTTCTTTTTTTAACGGCCGCTCAGCGCCAGGTGATGAAACTTCCAAATAATAAGCTTGCGGAATCGGGTCTGGATCCATTGCATCCAGCTTTTCACTGATTTTTTCGCTGATCATCGCACAATCTTCAAGCTGAATGCCTGCAGGTTTATCGATGTAAACCCGCAAATACCAACTCTTACCTTCTTTAACAAATTCCATATCAACTAATTCAAAATGATAACTATCCACAATGGGCTGGATAACATCTTGGACTTTTTCAACAACCGAGCTCAAATCACGGCCTCCCTTTCGCAATTATAATTTATTTTACTAACTGTAAAACAATTGCTGCTCAATAACGGCTAAATTACACACCGTTATGGATTGATTTATTTAATGACCTGATTTATCCAATAAAAAGAGTGAGCATCGCTGCTCACTCGACCAAAGTCTCTAAATACAATCATTATAATAGCACAAATCATGTGTATAAGCAACCAGCAGCCTTGCTAGACAGCGCCAGTTTCATTTCTTAAACCGCGATTAATTGAAGCTTCAAAATTTTTAAAGCATATCAAATAATGAAAGTTGATTTTCATCTGGCAAGCCTTCTAAAACATGATTTTCAGTCAAATAATCAATCAATGATTTAGAAACTTTACCCCGCTTACTTAAATCTTCTTTCGACAAAAATGGCTTTTCTTCCCGTGCGGAAACAATTTGCTTAGCCACATTCATGCCCAGACTGGGTACTGCCCGGAAAGGTGCTAGTAAGGTTTTACCATCATCTTCAATGACAAATTCAGAAGCATCTGAACGGTTAATATCAACCATTTCAAACTTAAAGCCTCTCTCTAGCATTTCATTGGCAATTTCTAGGACAGTCAATAAATTCTTTTCCTTAGCCGTCGCATCCATGCCCTTATCCTTAATGGCTTTCATGGCTGCCTTAACTGCAGATTTACCATGTGCCATCGCAACAAGGTCAAAATCCTCTGCACGAACCGTGAAGTAAGCTGCGTAATATAAAATCGGATAGTACACTTTAAAATAAGCAACGCGTAAGGCCATTAAAATGTAAGCAGCTGCGTGCGCTTTAGGAAACATGTACTTAATCTTCAAGCAAGAATCAATGTACCAATCAGGCACCTGTTTATTAGCCCGCATGGTTTTTTGCCAATCATCTGGAATGCCACGGCCCTTACGCACATGTTCCATAATGTTAAAGGCAAGTGAGGCATCCATACCATAATGAATGAGGTCCAGCATGATGTTGTCCCGACAGCCGATAACGTCTTTTAACGTGACGACACCTTTTTGAATTAATTCTTCCGCATTTCCCAGCCAAACGTCGGTTCCATGCGATAAACCAGAAATTTGAAGTAGTTCGGCAAAGGTTGTGGGATGTGTTTCTTCCAACATTCCCCGAACAAAACGAGTTCCAAACTCAGGAATACCCAGCGTACCGGTTTCTGAGCCAATTTGTTCTGGTGTGACGCCCAACGCTTTAGTGCTAGAAAATAGCGTCATTACTTGTGGATCTACAGGCGGAATTGATTTGGGCTCAATTCCAGATAAATCTTGTAATTTCCGAATCATTGTTGGATCATCATGACCTAAGATATCCATTTTTAAAATATTATCATGAATCGAATGGAAATCAAAATGACTGGTCCGCCAAGGTGCACTTTGATCATCTGCCGGATACTGAATTGGTGTAAAGTCATAAATATCCATATAATCTGGCACAATCAAAATACCAGCAGGGTGCTGCCCAGTAGTTCGCTTAACACCAGTAGTACCTTGAGCTAACCGATCAATTTCAGCACCGCGATAAGTTTTGCCAGTATCCCGCTCGTAAGCTTTCACATGACCATAGCCGGTTTTATCAGCAACCGTTCCAATCGTGCCAGCCCGGAAAACATTATTTTCACCGAATAAAACCTTCATGTAATTATGCGCAATTGGCTGATAATCACCAGAAAAGTTCAGGTCGATATCTGGCACCTTATTCCCCGTAAAACCAAGAAAAGTTTCAAAGGGAATATCATGCCCATCTTTTGCTAGCTCAGCACCACAGTTTGGACAAGTTTTATCTGGTAAATCATAGCCAGAACCATATTCACCTTTAGTATAAAATTTTGTGTAATGACATTGTGGGCATCGATAGTGAGGTGGCAACGCGTTAATTTCAGTAATTCCAGCTAAATAAGCTACTAAACTAGAGCCCACAGATCCCCGTGAGCCTACTAAATACCCATCTTTATTGCTTTTATAAACCAATTTTTGGGCAATTAAGTAATGCACTGCAAAACCATTTCCAATAATGCTTTTCAATTCTTGGGCTATCCGCTCTGCCACAATCTTAGGGAGCTCTTCACCATATAGCTGATGTGCTGCCGTATAAGTCATATTTTTAATGTCATCAGCGGCGCCAGGCATTTTAGGCGTATACAGTTTTGTTTTGACTGGTGAAATGGCATCAATATGATCAGCTAACTTATTGGGATTAGTCACCACAATCCGCTCTGCTTCTTCCTGACCTAAAAATTGAAATGCTTTTAGCATTTCATCAGTCGAACGAAAATGAACATCCGGTAAATTAATCCGATTTAACGGATTAGCGCCCCCTTGCGAGTTGATTAAAATCTTACGGTATATTTTATCTTGGGGGTTTAAATAATGGACATCTCCAGTGGCTACCACAGGCTTATGCAATTCTTCTCCAATTTTAACTAGTTGACGTAAAATGTCTTCTAAATCACGGTTATTGTTAATTAAATTCCGTTCCAATAGCGGTGCATAAACTGGTTTAGGCATTACTTCAATGTAATCATAGAATTTAGCTTTATCTAAAGCTGCTTGATACCCTTTTTGCATCATTGCGGTGAATACTTCACCACTTGAGCAAGCTGAACCAATCAAAATCCCTTCACGATATTGGTTGACCACACTCCGTGGCAAACGCGGCATGCGATAGTAATAACTAACCATCGACATGGAAACCAACTTGAATAAATTTTTCAAGCCTGCTTGCGTTTGCGCTAGCAGTACTGCATGGAATGGTCGTGCCTGTTTATAGGCTTCATTTTGACCAACACGGTTATTTAATTGATCGACATAGTCCATCTGGTATTTTTCTTTGGCTTCTTTTAAAAAGATATACAGTAAATGACCGGTAGATTCCGCATCAGCATTAGCCCGGTGATGGTGTTCCAAACTAACTTTAAAGCGTTTGGCAAGTGAATCTAACTTATGGTTCTTAAATTCTGGGTGTAGCATCCGGGCTAATTCAAGCGTATCAATGACCGGTACCTCAATTTGACCCATATTGTGCCGTGCGTAACCCGCATTTAAAAAACCCACATCAAAAGTCACATTGTGCCCAACTAAAATGGTCCCGGCGTAAAATTTTTGAAATTTGGCAAAAGCCTCTTCTTCTTTATTTTGCCCACGTACCATCTCGTCGGTAATACTAGTTAAATTTGTGGTGGTCTCGGATAACGGATGTCCAGGATCGATGAATTCTTCAAATTCATCGATTACTTGGCCGTTTTTCATCTTAACAGCAGCCAATTCGATAACAGAATCATAAACAGCTGACAAACCAGTGGTTTCAGTATCAAACACCACGTAAACAGTATCTTTATCCAATGGCTGGTGCGTTAAATTATAGGCAATCGGCACCCCATCATCAACTAGATTAGCTTCAACACCGTATAAAATTTTAACGCCATTTTTTTCACCTGCAGTGTGAGCCTCCGGAAAACCTTGAACTGCCGCATGGTCAGTAATGGCCACTGCTTTTTGTCCCCACTTTGCGGCTTGCTGTACATAATCTGAAATACTGTTTGTGGCATCCATTTGACTCATGTTTGTGTGTAGATGTAGTTCAACCCGCTTTTCCCCGGCCGGGGCAGTATCTTGCCGCTCCTGATGTTTAATTTCTTGAACATCTCGCGCATTAACAACTAAGTCACGCATAAAATTATCTTCTTGTACGCTACCTTTTACTTTGACCCAAATGCCCTTTTTAACACTAGCAAATGCCTGTTCATCCGTGTGGTTACGCGAGAATTTTTTAACTGTGAATGACGATGAATAATCCGTCATTTTAAAAATCAGTAATTGTCTTTTAGAACGTAGGGTACGAATTTCTGCATCAAAGACATAGCCTTGGATGACAACCGCATTTTCTTCTTCTTGAATCTCACTCATCTGACGAACTTCATCACTTTGTCGGATTGGCCGGCCAATACTTACCGGGCCATTTTGGCCATTAGTGTCCGCTTGCTTTTGATGTTCATTTTCGGCTTGCTGGATTGCCGCAGCAGCTTGCTGTGCCATAATAGCGGCGTCCTTTTTTTCTTTAGCCGCTTTAAAAGCGTCGATTTTAGCTTGTGAGGCAGATTCATCAATTAAGACATGAATGGCAAATTTGGGAAATCCGACGATGGCATAAGTTGACTCGATCGGCCCTAACGCCTGGGAAGTTAGAAAATTTTTAACAATGCTGTTATCTGCTAACAGCATGACACGACCATCATCCAAATACGGTTGTTCTTTTTCACATAGTTCTTGGATTAACGAAGAGTGAATGCCACTAGTTTTAACCACAAACTGCCAGTAATCTCCTAATTTTTGGTTCGTTATTTGTGGTTTTCTAGTCTGAATGGTCATCTTAACCTGAGCAATGTCACGAAAAGCTTGTTGTAAATGCTGACCTAAATCCATATAAAGTGGATAAGGTAAAATGTCTGCAAATTCAAAGTAAAACTGCCAAACTTGTGATTTTTGATGCACTACGACTTTATTGATCTTAGCAGCTTCAAAAAAAGGTTCATTTTCTGGCGTGACAGTCAACTTAATTTGTTCACGTAATTGATTAAATAATTCAGTCCCACTTAAACTCAACGCGGCCATCCTTCCTAATTAAATCAAGAAAAGAGTCGGACCTTGATTCAAAATTCATCAGTTCCCACTCTTAACATTTATTTACTCACCAGCCTAATCCTAATTGATTAAGCTAATTGTTTTAACAAAATTTTTAAACTATCCACTAATTCTGATTCTTGCACTTCGATGGTTTCGCCAGTCTTGCGTAGCTTAACTTCAACAATCCCATCTGCTGCCTTTTTTCCAATCGTAATCCGAACTGGTAGACCAATTAAATCTGAATCAGCAAATTTAACGCCAGCACGTTCTTTGCGATCATCTAATAATACACTGTAACCCGCTTCCTCCAGTGCCGTTGTCACTGCAGTAGCTAATTTTGCCTGTTCCGGTTTTTTCAGGTTGATCGGAATGACATGGACATCATAAGGTGCAATTGCCTGTGGCCAAACTAATCCCCGGTCATCGGCTTGCTGTTCAGCAATCGCCGTCAATAACCGGCTGACGCCAATACCATAGGATCCCATAATTAACGGCTGTTGCCGCCCGTTTTCGTCCAAAAAGGTTGCGTGCATACTTTCTGAATAACGTGTTCCTAATTTAAATACATGTCCGATTTCAATGCCTTTAGTGAACTTTAAAACTCCTTCACCATCAGGCGACATTTCTCCTTCTTTAACGTAGCGCACATCTGCATATGCTTCTGGCTGGTAATCGCGCTGTGGATTAACATTGACATAATGATAACCATTTTCACTAGCTCCGACCACCAGATTAGCCGCATTTTTAACGCTCAAATCCGCAATCAACCGAACTTTATCCGTTAACTTAACTGGCCCTAAGGAACCAAAATCCGCACCCATATAAGCTAAGGCTTGCTCATCAGTCGCCATAACCAACGAATCAGCTTCCAAATAATTTTTCAGCTTAACTGGGTTAACTTCATAGTCACCCCGAATCAACACTAAGACAGGCTGCTCGTCAGCAATAAAAAGCATGCTTTTAGCAGTTTGACTAGCAGGAACTTTTAGTAAAGCTGCCACTTCCGCAATCGTTTTTGCCCCAGGTGTCGCTACTTTTTCCAGCGGCTTTTGGGTAGCGGTAGTTTTTTTATTTAATTGCAAACTAGTTGCCATATCTAAGTTGGCAGCATAATCGCCAGAATCAGAATAAACAATCGTGTCTTCACCAATATCTGCTAACGCAGAGAATTCAACCGAATCCTTACCTCCCATTGCACCTGCATCACCAATGATGCCACGGTAAACTAATCCACACCGATCAAAGATTTTACGGTAAGCAGCTTCCATTTGCCGAAAAATATGGTCGAGATCTGTCCGATTAGCAGTAAAAGAATAAGCATCTTTCATAATAAATTCGCGACCACGTAGCAAACCTGCACGCGGGCGCTTTTCATCCCGGTATTTAGGTTGAATTTGGTACAAAATCTGTGGCAATTTTTTATATGAATTTAAATCATGCCGCACTAATTCAGTAAAAGTTTCTTCGTGAGTCGGCCCTAAAATAAAATGCCGTTCATGACGATCTTCTAGTTTAAAGAGCTCAGGTCCATAAGTATCATAACGCCCTGATTCTTGCCACAATTCTGCTGGGATCACTTCTGGCATCAGCATTTCCACCGCATCAATTTTGTCCATTTCTGTTTCAATGATTCGATTTATTTTTTTCAACACTTTATAAGCTAAAGGTAAATAACTGTATATTCCGGCAGAGATTTGCCGAATGTAGCCTGCACGCAACATCATTTGATGTGATTTTGAATCCGCATCATTGGGCGTTTCTTTTAAAGTTGGAATAAAGATTTTCGATTGTTTCATTGTGATCTCCTTTTTCATTCACGATAAACGGGTTTAACCATGCATTTAACATCAATTTAGCGCATAAAGAAGCGTTGAAAGTCATTCCACGTAACCGCCACTAATAATAATAGCATTAACGCAAAACCAACTAAGGTAATCATACCCTCTTTTTCCGGCGCTAACGGTTTGTGCCGGATGGCTTCAAGAATATTCAACAATAACTTACCACCATCTAAAGCGGGAATGGGAAGTAAGTTCATAATGGCAATACTAATTGACAACAAGCCCATTAAATTCAAGATTGTACTAGCACCCATTTTAGTTGCTTGTGAAGTCAGTGAGTACATGGCAACCGGACCACCAAAATTATTGATGTCAAAACCATGAACCAGCATACCACCTAGTACTTTTAAAGTAGCGGAAAAAATTTGCCAAGTATAGGTAAATCCATGTGCAATTTTTGCTTTAAAGGATTGGTCCATTTTAACGCCAATCCCAATAACACCGATTTTTTTGCCATTATTAGTCGTGGCTTTAGGCGTTACCGCAATCTTTTTTTGCGCATCACCTTGGCTAACAGTTAAATTAACCTTTTGTTTGGGGTGCTGGTTAATGGCCTGCGCAATGGCAATAAAGTCAGCTGTCTTTTGTCCATTAACTGCAGTAATGCGATCCCCACTTTTTAGACCTGCTTGCTGGGCAACAGAATTGGCCTGTATTGTCCCAATTTGATTTGAATCAGAACGCGCAACCCCACCAGCTAAAAAAGCAACTAAAATAAATGTTAAGATTCCTAAAATAAAATTATTCATCACACCAGCAATGTTGATTAACATCCGTTTAAAAATAGAAACAGATTGAAATTGTACATCTACTGGTGCAATTTGTACTTCAGTCCCATCTTTTTCAATAATTGTTGCATCGTGAACAACGTGGTACTGCTTTAATTGGGAATCATCACCATTTTCGTAACCACTGATCACCAGTGCCTCCTGCAAGTCGCTGTTTGCTACTTCAAACGGAATGCCATCATTTAACAACACTTTCTGACTGGCATTAATTCTTGTCACTTGCTGTTTATCATTTAGCGTTAAACTCACTGGTGTACCGGCCTTCAATTCATCTTCCTCATCATCTTGTAAACCGGCCATTCGAACATAGCCGCCTAAAGGTAGCAACCGTAAAGTATAAGTCGTTTCATGGTAACGTTTAGCAAGCAACTTCGGCCCCATACCGATTGAAAATTCGCGGACTAAAACACCTGCACGTTTGGCAAAATAAAAATGACCAAACTCGTGCACGATGACAATCGCACCGAAAATCAGAATAAATACGATTAATGTCTCCACAAAATTGCCCCTTTCTCAATAACGGCATTGGCAACGCAAATTAAATTAAAGTAAATAAATGCAACACCGGTAAAACGAACAATAAACTGTCAAAACGATCTAGGATGCCACCGTGTCCAGGTAAAATTTTACCAGAATCTTTTACACCATAATACCGTTTATAAGCAGATTCAACTAAATCACCTAATTGCCCGCAAATCGAAAAGATTAAAGTGAACAGTACCATCGTCGGCATTGAATACAGCTGAACTTCATGGGCAAAAGCAACAAAAACACTACCGATAATTACAGCACAAAGTGTCCCGCCAATTGATCCTTCCCAAGTCTTATTAGGACTGATCTGTGGTGCTAATTTATGCTTGCCAAATTTCCGCCCAATTTGATAAGCACCGATATCCGTTGCCCAAATGGTGAACAGAATGTAAAACAACATCAATAGGCCTGTCTGACGTGCTGTAATGAAGTAATGAAAACCAGCACCAATATAAGCCGTTGCCAAAACAGTTACACCAACATCATCAAAATTAACCCGGTTTTTGGAAAACACCATATTGATCAATAATAGCATCACCAATAAGTAAAAAAGAAAACTGCGATTAGTTCCTTGTGGTAGCCAGTGAGCAGGAACCATCAGCACCAATACTGCTAATGCACCTAATAAGGCTTCCAGAGAAACAATAATTTTTTTTCGCATGATAAAGATTTCTGACAAGGCAATAAGACCCAACAAAACAGCCATAATTTCAAATGGCAATCCCCCTAAAAAGACGATGGGGATGAACAATATTAATGCAATAACCGCAGTAATAACACGCTGGCGCATTGATATAACACTCCTTTTTAAAATTAAACGATCATTAACCTATTAAAATAGCTCACAAAAACGATAATTATTTTTTCAAACCACCAAAACGGCGGTCACGTTGCTGGTAAGTATAAATAGCAGCCTTAAGTTCAGCGGCACCAAAATCTGGCCAAAGCGCATCCGTAAACACCAATTCACTATAGGCAAGTTGCCATAACAAGAAATTTGACAGCCGTTCCTCACCACTAGTCCGGATTAGCAAATCAGGATCCGAATATTGCGCTAATGGTGCAGTCATTAAGGCTTGTGCAACAGACTGTTCATCGATTGCATCCACAGACAACTGTCCTGCCTGTACTTGTAATGCAATTTTCTTGACCGCCGATACAATTTCAGCGCGACTGCCATAATTTAACGCGAAATTCAAAATCATACCGTCATTTTTTTCAGTTGCTTTAATGGCATCTTGCACTGCCTTTTGCGTTTTTTCTGGCAATTGTTGCGTATAACCCATCACTTGAACACGGACGTTTTGTTTCACCAAATCAGGCACAAACGTATCGAAAAAATCAACTGGCAGTTGCATTAAATAATTGACTTCGCCAGTCGGCCGTTTCCAATTTTCGGTTGAAAAAGCATAAAGCGTTAGTACTTTGATTCCCAGTTGACTGGCATATTTGGTAACACGCTTAACGGTCTCCATTCCTTCACGATGGCCAAATACCCGTGGACGATGTTTTTGCTGTGCCCACCGGCCATTGCCATCCATAATGATCGCCACATGTGCTGGAATTCGATCAGGATCTAATCGAACGCCATCCTGCTGTGGCTTTTTTCCAAATGAGAACAAAGATTAGCGCCTCCATATGTAAATTTAAAACTAAAGTTTATTGTATCAAAAAAGAAAGAAACTGACTATTAAATCCCAAGGAATTAAGTGTTTCGCAATAAATTAATCCAAGGTAACCACAAGTAAAAAAGCCGCGACTCAAGCCGCGACCAGTTAATAACTTGTTGATTCAACTTAAACGATCATATTCGTGCTTAATTAATCCGCCATAATTTCTTTATCCTTGGCAGCAGCAATCTCATCGATCTTATTAGTTGCCGTGTCCGTCACTTTTTGGACTTCATCTTCTAAATTATGCAAATCATCTTCGGTTAAATCATTATTCTTTTCACGTTTACGCAATTCATCAATCGCATCACGCCGGACATTGCGAACTGCAACCTTAGCTGTCTCCGCTTCTTTTTTAACGTTTTTAGCTAATTCTTCACGCCGATCCTGGGTCAATTGCGGAATAACAAGACGAATTACTGACCCATCATTAGCTGGCGTCAAACCTAAATCAGAAGCTAACAACGCCCGCTCAATTTCCTTTAACGTTGATTTATCGTAGGGCGTAACCATCAATACTCGAGCTTCTGGGATGGTGATGGTTGCTAACTGATTAATTGGTGTCGGAACACCATAATATTCAACATTAACGCGGTTTAAAAGACTCGCATTGGCGCGTCCAGCCCGAATTTGACCTAGTTCACGTTGCAGTGCTTGTTCTGCTTTACCCATTTTGACTTGTGCTTCTTTAATTGTGACATCTTTTGTCATTTACTTATCCCCCTTAATGGTAGTACCAATTTGTTCTCCTTGAACAACACGCTTGATATTACCTGCTTCATTTAAATTAAAAACAACTAACGGAATATTATTGTCCATCGACAAAGAACTTGCAGTAGTATCCATGACATTTAAGCCTTTGTCAATAATGTCCAAATGTGTTAATTCATGAAATTTAGTGGCGTGAACATCTTTATTAGGATCAGCTGAATAAACCCCATCAACGTTATTTTTAGCCATTAAAATCACATCTGCATCAATTTCTGCTGCTCGTAAAGCTGCTGTAGTGTCCGTTGAGAAATACGGGTTCCCAGTGCCAGCGGCAAAAATCACGACCCGATTTTTTTCCAAATGACGGATTGCTTTCCGTCGAATGTAAGGCTCTGCAATTTGACGCATCTCAATGGAAGTTTGAACGCGTGTAGGAACATCTAATTGTTCTAGATTATCCTGCAAGGCTAAAGCGTTCATCACCGTGGCTAACATCCCCATATAATCTGCTTGGGCACGTTCCATTCCCATTTCAGCACCAGTTTGGCCGCGCCAAATATTGCCGCCACCGACAACAATTGCAATTTGGACGCCTAATGCATAAACCTCTTTAATTTCTTTGGCAACATTGACAATAATTGGCGGTTTGATCCCAAAGCCTTCTTGACCAGCTAATGCTTCACCACTGACTTTAAGGACAATCCGTTTATACTTAATTTTGGACATGAATACGATCCTCCACTTCACCCTAATTGTTCATCTAGCTTATTAGCTACTCTGGGTTTTCCCCTTTATTTTAGCATATCTACTGCTAACTGCCTAACTTAATTCAAGTTTGCCTATAAACCCACTAATGAAAAAGGATTTTTAATGCTGCACAAGCTGACCGCTTAACAAATAGCGGGTAATCTAAAAAGAATTACCCGCTACCGCACATGAACTAAATCACTATTATTTAACTTTATTTATTTAATTCAGCTTGAATTTCAGCTGCAAAATCTTTGTTAGCTTTTTCAATCCCTTGGCCAACTTCATAACGGACAAATTTTGTGACCTTACCACCATTTGTTTTTGCATATTGGCCAACTGTTTGATCAGAATCTTTAACATATTCTTGATCATTCAAACAGATTTCAGCTAAGAATTTATTTAAACGACCAGTGACAATCTTTTCAACGATCTTTTCTGGCTTACCTTCTTTTTTAGCTTCTTCGACTAATTTAGCTTTTTCTGCACTCATGACATCAGCAGGTACATCTTCACTTGCAGTGTAGCGTGGATTAATTGCGGCAACATGCATTGCAATGTTACGCGCAACTTCTTCATTACCACCAGCTAAGACTGTTAAAGCTGCAATCTTACCACCCATATGCTGGTATGAGCCAAAGTTATCATTATCTGATTTAGTCAAAACAGCAAAGCGGCGGAAACTAATCTTCTCGCCAATTGTTGCAGTTGCGTTAATAATTGCATCTGCAATGGTCTGACCATCAGCCATCTTAGTTGCGTTTGCAGCATCCATGTCCGCTGGCTGATTAGCTGCAATAGCATCTGCAATTTCTTGTACTAACGCACGGAAATCCTTATTGCCAGCGACAAAATCAGTTTCAGCATTAACTTCTACAATTGCAGCAGTATTACCCTTAATTGCAATGTCAGCTAATCCTTCAGCAGCCACACGACCACTCTTTTTGGCTGCAGTTTTAACCCCTTTTTCACGTAATGATTTCATTGCTTTATCAACGTCACCATCAGCTGCAACTAAGGCTTTCTTAGCTGCCATCATCCCTGCACCAGATTTATCCCGTAATGCTTTAACTTGTGCTGCTGTAATCTTTGTTGCCATAATGTAATCCTCCTAAATTAGTCGTGAAAAAAGGGCCGCCTCATAAATAAGGCTTGCAGATTGTGCCTAACCTTTGAGACAGCCCCAAATCACTTATTTAAAATTGATTTTTAACTTATTTGTTCGCGTTTTTACCTTCGACAGTCTTTTGAAGATCTTTTAAACTCTCGTGACTTGGTGCTTCGCTGTCAGGAGCAGCAGAATCAGCTGGTGCATTTTCTTCTGTTGGTGCTGCTTGTTCTTGTGCTTCAGCTTCGCCTTCTTCGCCTTGACGACCTTCAACAATAGCGTCTGCCATTTTCGAAGTCAACAAGCGAACGGCACGAATTGCGTCATCATTAGATGGAATAATAACGTCAATATCATCTGGATCAGTATTAGTATCAACCATTGCCACAATCGGGATGTTTAATTTTTGTGCTTCTTTAACCGCAATTTTTTCTTTGCGCGGATCAACAATGAATAACACATCTGGAATCCGTGGCATATCTTCAATACCACCTAAGAATTTCTCAAGTTTTTCACGTTCTTTATTTAATTGTGAAACTTCTTTCTTAGGTAATTTTTCAAAGGTACCATCTTCCGCCCAGGTCTTAATTTCCTTCAAATGGTTAATCCGCTTTTGAATGGTTTGCCAGTTAGTTAACGTACCACCTAACCAACGATGGTTGACGTAAAATTGGCCCGCACGGGTTGCTTCTTCAGCAATTGAATCTTGTGCCTGCTTCTTAGTCCCGACGAATAGGACGATGCCACCAGCTGCTGCTGTATTTTTCATGAAGTCATAAGCATTATCAACTAACTTCAAAGTCTTTTGTAAGTCAATAATGTAAATACCGTTTCTTTCAGTAAAAATATACGGTTTCATTTTCGGGTTCCAACGCCGTGTTTGGTGTCCGAAATGAACACCAGCTTCAAGTAATTGCTTCATTGTTACAACTGCCATAAATTATGTTCCTCCTTGGTTTTTCCGCCCCTGCACTCAATTAATAAATGAACTTGCTCAATCAAGCACCACATTTATTATCACGCAAGGTGTGAATTGATGTTTAACATCGTTTATTAGTTTATCGTAAATCTAGTCTTGATGCAACTATTTTTTGCTTATAAAAGTGCACTGCAAAAATAAAAAGCCGCCCCTCAGGACGACTTTTATTCATCATGTTGTCAATAATTAAAACTTAACTTCATTTTGGCTTTCGCCTTTTTCAACCATATCTTTAGCTGAATTGAGAGCAACGTCAACCATATTACGAACAGCTGGTCTTGTATAGAAAGCAACATGAGGTGTAACCAAAATATCACGTTGTGCCATTAATTCACGCAGCGTTGGATCAGGGATTTGTTTACCAGTGAAATCATTGTTGAAAATACCAACTTCATTTTCGTAAACATCCAATACTGCACCAGCAACTTTACCAGATTTGTAACCTGCTAATAGATCTTTAGAGTTAACTAAATCACCACGAGCAGTGTTAATAATGTAGACACCATCCTTCATCTTTGCGATGGAATCTTTATTAATCATGTGGTAATTTTCTTTGGTAGCCGGTGCATGTAAAGTAATAATATCTGATTTAGCAAATAATTCATCCGCTGAATCAACATAAATACCTTGTGCATCCAAATCAGGGTTACGGAAAATATCGTAGCCAAGAACTTTAGCACCAAAACCACGGTAAATGTTAATACCGGCACGGCCAATCCGACCAGTACCAACTACACCAACTGTCATTGTGTGTAATTCATGGGCAATATCTGGTTCCCAAGTCAAATCGCCTTTTGCCATTTTTTCGTTAAATTCAGGAGTCCGCCGCAATAACTGCATTAAACCAGTGATGGCTAATTCAGCAATTGCATTCGGTGAATAGCTAGGAACGTTCGTGATCCGAACGCCATTTGCTTTAGCAACATCGGTTGGAATGTTATCAACCCCAACATTCCGGATTGATAAGTCTTTAATTCCATATTCCTTCATGGAAGTAAAAATTTCTTTATCATAAGGCAACTGTTGATAAGCAATAATGGCATCATAGCCTTTAGCTAACTTAACAGTTTTCTTATTTAATAAGTCAGTGACTAACTTAACGCTGACATTATTTTCTTTAGACCAGTTTTGCGCGTAGCCTTCTTCATCTTTACGAACACCATAAATAATAAATTTCATAATATGTGATTGCTCCCTTCATCATCATCTTACATTATAAGCATTTACTGAAAATAGGTAAAGGATAAATTACTTATTTTTCAGAAAATTTCTTTACCAGTGCAACTTTACACCATGTTGTTTCAAAAATACAAGTTTAGCGGCTCGTGATTGATGCTTAAATTGCCATTCCGCACTTAAGGCCCCATGCTTAGTGTTAAAGGCTTGCTGCCAAATTAATTTAACAGGACGGCGGGTCTTAGGTCGTGTATACTTTGCACCTTTACCTGCATTGTGTGTCGCAACCCGCTTAGCAACATCAGTCGAAAAACCTCCATAAAGTGTTTGATCTGCACATAACAACACATAAAAATAATACTGTTTAGCCAGCACCATATAACAACCGCCTAACGTCTGGTAGATACTGATTATTTTGATCATAGACTGTTAAAGGCGGTAAAATTCGTTGCCCGCCGGGACGGCCGTCTTTAATCAATTCAATTAACACCATATTCGCCTCACGGCCGGCTTTAGGATAAACAAACCGAATACGCTTAACCTGTAATCGCAAAGCTGTAGCTTTCATAATAAATTCACTGAGCCGGTCAGGCCGATAGACAAAAAAAGCTTTTCCGTTCATTTTAAGTAACCCACTTGCCACTTTTAAAACTTCTGCTAATGAAGTCGTAATTTCATGGCGTGCAACTGCAAGGTATGGATTGGGATTTTTCTTGCTGGCAGTGTGACCTGGAAAATATGGTGGATTACAGACGACAACATCAACACTATCTTTAGCAATTTGTGTAAATGTTTGTTTTAAATCTAGTTGATAAACAGTCATTTGTTGCTGCAAATGGTTTAAAATAACTGAGCGTTGTGCCATATCAGCCAGCCGCGGCTGTAATTCAACTGCCGCAATGGGACCAGTTGTTTTAGCACTTAAAAAAGTCCCACTGCACCGTTGCCTGCACACAGGTCGACGACTTTACTACGCCGATGGACCATAGCAAAATCAGCTAGCAGTACCGCATCTAAAGAAAAGGAAAAAACTTGTGCGCTTTGAATAATTTTAACGGACTGGCTATAAAGCTGATCAACCCGTTCACCCATTTTTAACACACTTTCACTTCTTTCTCTCACTAGGCTAAACAGCCAAATTTAAAAATACAAGAAAAATACCCGTATTTTACATGATTTGCTATAATAAGAATAAGTTATCATACGGAAAGGAATTATACCATGTTTTATACGTTTATTCGCGCCGTTGTTCGTGGTTTAGTTTGGCTGATTAACGGCAATGCACATTATGAAAATAAAAAGGCACTCCCAAAGGGCGCTTATATCTTAGTTGGACCGCACCGAACTTGGTTTGATCCAATTTACTACGCATTAGCGGCCAGTCCGCGCAAGTTTTCGTTTATGGCCAAGGAAGAATTGTTTAAAAATCCGATCATTCGTTTTATTTTAAAACATTCAAACGCTTTTCCCGTCAACCGAGCCCACCCTGGGCCATCGGCAATTAAGACCCCGGTTAAGACGTTGAAAAAGGGTGAACTCTCGTTAATTATGTTCCCTTCAGGCACGCGCCATTCAGCCCAACTAAAAGGTGGCGCCTTAGTGATTGCCAAAATGAGTGGTGTTCCCTTAGTCCCAACGGTTTATCAAGGCCCGCTAACTTTCAAACGTTTGTTCACGCGTAAACCCGTTACCGTGCGTTTTGGCCAGCCAATTTACATTGACCGCCGCCAAAAATTGGATAAGCCGGCTATGGCAGCTTTAGATGACCAGATGCAACGTGCTTTTAGTCAACTGGATCAAGAAATTGACCCACATTTTAAATATGTACCAAACCCAGATAATAAAAAATGACCGCCAAAATGGCGATCTTTTTTATTTACCTGCTTTACGTGCCTGTGCTTTCATTGAGGTCATCATCTGATTTAATTTTCTCTCGGATGGTTTTTGCCCCATTTGCATCATCATGGTGCGCATCATGTCTTCAGAAATCGGCGGATTTTCTTGTAAATATTTCTTCATGTATTGGCGTGCGCCGAAGAAACCACCGATAACACCTAGGGCAGCGCCAATCACGAAGATCAAAATATACATTCCCAAGATTTTTTCTCCTTTCAAAACAACTTCATACTTTATTTTACACAAATAAACACCAAATGAAAAGTTTACTTAAGATTAATCTTGCCGCCAACCTTTTTTACGCTGAATGTGGCGCACTTTTTTTGGTGTAATTTCATGTCCTTGCTTATCAAAAACCTGCGTCTGTTCAATTTGCTGCCGTAACCCCTTGCGAAATTCTTTGATGTAAGCTTGGCGTAGCTGCTTTTGTTCCTGCTGTTCTGCCGCACTTAATCCGTCTGCCTTACTTTTGCGTACTAATTGGTTAATTCGCTTTAAATATTTATTTTCCATCATTTAAGGCTCCCTTTTAATTTAAGTTTTGATCAAAATAAGTTCTAAACCCCATTCAAACTAGGCTTTTTGAACCGAACATTTGTTTGAAATGATAGATTGAATATGCTACACTAAACATAATTAATATGACTGAGGTGTCAACCATGATTAAAGCGCATGAATCTAAACAACTGGAAGTTCTACGTTTCATTCATGAACGCGTAGCTGAAAAGGGATACCCACCAACTGTCCGTGAGATCGGTGCAGCAGTTTCACTATCCTCAACATCTACGGTTCATGGTCATTTAGCCCGCCTAGAAAAGAAAGGCTATTTACAAAAAGATCCGACCAAACCCCGCGCAATTGAACTCACCCGCGCCGGCTTAAATGCACTGGGCATTAAACCAGCAAAAATTCCGGTTTTAGGGACAGTCACTGCCGGTGAACCAATTTTGGCGGTTGAAGAAGCCACCGACTTTTTCCCGATTCCGCCAGATTTAGATGATAGTGAACATAATTTATTTATGTTGACGATCCGTGGCGAAAGTATGATCAAGGCTGGCATTTTAAACGGTGACCAAGTCATTGTACGTAAACAGGCCGCCGCAGATAACGGTGATATCGTCATTGCAATGACCGCAGAAAACGAAGCTACCTGTAAACGATTCTTTAAGGAAAGCGATCATATTCGCCTACAACCAGAAAATGACACTTTCAGCCCAATCATCTTACATCAAGTCACTATTTTAGGTAAAGTTGTTGGCTTGTACCGCAACTTTATTTAATCATTAAATCATTCAAGCAATAACGCCAACTACTTAGTTGGCGTTTTTTTGTTATTTATTACGCCAATAAAAAAGCAGCTAATTGATCAACTTGCGAAAAATACATATCCGCGTGACTTTGCATCCAAGCTTTAATCCGCGGTGTTTTAGGCGCCCAGCCAGCCGCCGCAAACGGTACGCCGCATTTAGCTGCCATTTCTAAACCTGGACGTAAGTCATCTACTACTAGTGCTGCTTCTGGAGCTAACTGCAAACGTTGTAAAATCTGCTTAACCGGATAAGTAGCAGGTTTTCGTTTCCCAGGACCAGCATCCCAGCCATAAACAATATCCGGCTTAAAGTGACAAGTCGTTAAGTAATCTGATTCGATCTTGCTAGCATCTGACTGTGAAATTACGGTTACTTTGCCACCACGCTGTTTAAACGCACGGACTAACTGTGGAAAACCAGAAAAAAATTGCGCGGTTAGCGCCTGGTTATACTGTCGCCAAATGGTTTGCTGACGTTGCATTTCTGATTGACTAAAGTGTTCGATATCCTGACATAATGCAGTAAAACCCGGATTAAAACAATAGTCAACAAACTGTTCCAAGGTTAAAACTGGCTCATTTGGCCGCAATTCCTTTAATGCTTGAACAAATGACGGATAATGAATGTACCCGGTACTATCCACCGCGGTATCATCATGATCTAAAATTAAGCATTGATAACGCATTGACTTCACCCTTAAAATATTGATACATCTATTATAGACTGAATAACCGTATAAGCCTACCTTAAACATTATATTCTTAGCCCACAAACAATGAAAAAAATCCGATCGAAAATCAACACGCAATGATAAAGCGTGAACACACTAAAATATTGGTATTATCAGATTCCTTGGTCGCCGTGCAAAATTTGTGCAAAATCATTTCTCTTTTAGTCTTTTTTAATGTTTTTTCTAAAAATAAAAAGACAGAAATACCTACACAATAGTATTTCTGTCCGCTAAATATTATTTAATAGTACCTATTAAGGAGAGTACAGGATTTGAACCTGCGCGCCGCTTATAAGGCGGTTCGCCGGATTTCGAGTCCGGTGCATTACCACTCTGCCAACTCTCCACAACAAGATATATTATAGCAAAACTTAGTTGCATTGCAAATTTTTTTCGCTTGACCCCACTGAAATGACAAACAAACTAAGGATAAATTTCCCGCAAACCTTTGCGATCAGCTGGTGTTAAAACAGTTTTGCCTTGATCAACCGGGTACATAACGGAATCTAACCGTGAGCTGTGGTCCAAGCCTAATGCATGACCAAGCTCATGAATCGCCACCGAGCGCTGAATTGCCTGATGGTAAGTAACATTGAGACCAGCACGTGCATGGTTTACCGTAAATGCATTCCAACCCACACGTTGAATAATTTCAGGGCCACCTGCGCCTAATTCAATTAATTGCTGTTGTTGCTGATTTTCTGGCATCTTTTTTTGATAGACATAAAATGTAATTTGATTTTGTTTAGCCGTACCTTCTCCGGGGGTCAGGTGAACAATTCCCGTTTGGTTATAAACGGCTACCGCGGCAGTAAAGACAGATTTCACAGAAGTTGGCACATCCGCTGCAAAATGATAATAATAAGTCGCTGCTAACTGTTTACCAGCAACGTTGCTTTCTGTCGGTGTGCTGGTTGTTGTTTCTTGTTGCGACACAACTGAACTTTTTAGTGGAATCTTTAATGACAGCGCAGATGATGAATGTGAGCTGGTCCTTTTCCTAGAAGTTGCCGTTGGCGTGGCTTGCTGCCAAAAGCTGATTGCAGTTTGACTGGCACTTTGGATAAAAGAAGTGTTGAGCAATAACCAGCCAGCGGTCAATAATAGAATAATCTCAACAAGCCATTTAAAAAAACGCACTGCCACTCTTCCTTTCTTCACCTGAGGTTAAAGTTGACTTTGTAATAATAATTGTGTGCGGTGTGCATAATGCTTATATAAACCCGCATAGCGATTATGGTAATCTTTTTTCCAAGGTTTATCCCGACCGCAAAAATGTAAAACAACGGTGTGTGTAATTACCCAATCTAAATCCCACACCCCATTACTCAATGCAAAATAAATTGCGCTGCGCCGCGCATCAAAATTATAGCGCTCATCTGCAATTTTTTTAATCTGATGACCGTATAAACCATTTAGAATGTCTTGGTCCGGTAACAGCAAGGTTAATTTTTTTGCAGCAATGTAATCTTTAATTGCTGTAGGCTTAACCTGTTGCCTAATTAAGGGTAAATTGTACAGCAATACGCCGGAATTATAATAACTTTCTGCTTCATAATTGCCTAAGCGTAGTTGATTAAATGAATCACGAACATTATCAGTGATCGCAGTGTGACTTGCCGCAGCGTACAAATTAGTGCCTAAATCCAATTGGTATAGCGGCTGCAGATCATTAATGATCAAAGTATCCACATCTAAATATAAGATTCGCTCTAAGGTAGTAGGTAAATATTGCTGTGCTAACAGCCGGTAATAAATGATATCCGGATAACGATCCGTGATCGGTGCTTTTGAAAAAACTGTATCACCGATAATCAAAGGATGATAATGTACGCCTAATGCGGCACAAAAGGCTGTGATCCGAGCTGTCTCTTGCAGCTGTTTTTTTTGAATAACATAAATATCATAACGTGTTGCCGTACTATTGCGAACAATTGAATATAATGTAGTCAGCAGTGGCGTTGTCATACGATCATCTAATGCAAATAACAAGTTCATCTGGTATCATTCTCCCCTATGCAGCAATGGCGTTATGCCTATTTTAACATGGCCCGTTCTTGAAATAAAAAAACTAGGCATTCATTTGCTTACCTAGTTAGTCACCAACTATACTTTATTTTTAAAATTTAACTAATTCCTAATTGTTGCGCAGCTTGCTGATAAGCAGCCAATGTTTTAACGTCAAAACAAATAAACCGAACATTTTTAATGCTTGAAGCAGTTGCTAAAAAATGGCTGGTCGTCTTTAGCGCAATCGGTGCTGCTTGGGCTAAAGGGTAGCCATAAACACCAGTACTAATTGATGGAAAAGCTATCGTTTGGCAATGCTTTTCAGCAGCTAAAGTTAAACTGTTAGCATAAGAATTCTGTAATAGGTGTGCTTCTTGCCGTTGCCCACCGTGCCAAACGGGTCCTGGTGTATGAATAACGTATTTGGCTGGTAACTGGTACCCTAGCGTTATCTTTGCTTCACCTGTTGGACAGCCATTTAGCTTTTTGCAAGCCGCCAATAACTCGGGTCCCGCTGCTCGGTGAATGGCACCATCAACGCCACCACCACCTAGTAAGGTTGGATTAGCAGCATTAACAATCGCATCAACTCGCTCTTGCGTGATATCCCCTTGCTTAATTTCAATCTTGCTCACCATGCCCATCTCCTTGGTGCTGTAATTGTCCTTTAGTGACAAAATCCAACGCTGACTCAGCCCCTGTAGCAGTTAGCGTTAAACCAAGAATGCCACTTTCAGGCAAATCTGAACCACTACCCGCATCAATATTATAACGAGGCAAATCTGTCGCATCAGCCTGCATTTTTAAATAGTGCCGGTGTCCAGTTGTTAAAGTTTGTACCGGTGTGTGCCCTGTGACCATAATCTTTTTGGATTGATTACGGTGCCAGTTTGTTGGATTTGCTGGATCATCAAAAAAATAACTATCTTGGATCCAAGTGAGATCATGCCGTGTTTGCTGTTGCAAAGTAAGCTGCCAATTAATCCCCGCATGTACAGCCAAAAAATGTTGATTTTGCCACATCAAAGGTAAATGCTTTAAAAATTGCGTATACTTAGCTAGTGGCGGCTGATTTAACTGCGCTTGAACTGTGGTTAAATCAGTGGCCGTGATGCCTAATTGCTGCCAAGTCGCTCGACCATGATTTAACTTCCAAGTTTCATATGCAAGCTCATTACCAGCAGCCGTTTGAACCCAAAAATCATCGTGATTGCCTAACAATGCTACCGCATGTTTGGTGATAACTTGCTGTCTGACAAGCTCTAAAACGCGCAATGGCGCCGACGCAGAAGAGACTGCACTGTCAATGTAGTTTCCTAAGAAAACTAACTGTTGCTGTGCCAAATTAGGTGCCGTTAATAAAACGGCTAAATCAGTCGCAGCCGCATGAATATCGCCAATAAATGTTGTCTTCATGTTTGCCTCCGATCACACCCACATTAAAAAATAAAAAATCTACCCCATTGAATGGCGTAGATTTTAAAGTTTACTAGCCTGCGTATTTACCAACAACAGGCAATTTGCCTAAAACAGATTTTTTGTGGGGTGCTTTGACAATAATTTGAGATAAATCTTTACCAGCTGTTTGGCCGTGATGCTTGCCACCTTGCCATGCATCAACATCGCTAACATCGTAGACGACGCCATCTATGGCAACATAAGCTTTTTTACCATCACTACCATCATATTGCGCTAACTCAGCTTGTGAAAATACTTTTTCAGCCATGCACTCACTCCTATTCAAATATTAATACAATAAGTATAACATATTTAGACTTAACTACGCATTAAAATACGTCTATATAAGTGACTAAAGCCAGTTTTAAGTTAGCGCCTGCTCTGCTATACTAAAATGGTAATTAATTGTCTGTAAGCGAGGTGACGTGATATGAAAATTTCTTGGCTCAAGTTACCAGGGCTATACGATATAATATTTCTTTTATTTTTAATGATCAGTTTCTTATTTATTGGCGCCGCTTGCTTAACCCCTTGGCTTGATTTTAGCCAATTTAAGTTAGTTCGCACAGCACTATTATCACATGTAGCCGTGTTAACTTGGGTTGGCTTAGCGCTACATATTATTTCTTATTGGCGTTCTTTTCACATTCCGGCAATGCTAACTGCTAATATTTTAGGCATTGGTGCCTTTTTAATTTTTTGGTTATTGCCTTCAGTTTTACTAGTACCCGTAGTATTATTACTAGGCGCAATTTTTTTAACTTTAAAAGTTGTGCAGCAAACAAAGGCATAATTGCGCTGTTTATTAGTAAAGGAGATTTTTATGAAAATTGGTATTGATCAAATTAGTTTTGCAACTTCTAATTTATATATCGATATGGCTGAACTGGCTAATGCACGTAAAGAAGCGCCAGGTAAATACTTAATCGGTATTGGCCAAAAAAAGATGGCGGTGCTGCCGCCGACACAAGACAGTGTCACACTAGCCGCTAATGCAGCAGATCAACTTTTAACACCCACTAATCGCGAACAAATCGATACGATTTTATTTGCGTCTGAATCTGGCGTTGATCAATCAAAATCTGGTGCTGTCTATTTGCAAAGTTTATTAAACTTACCTACCCACGTTCGTGCTGTTGAAATTAAACAAGCCTGCTATTCAGCAACTGCTGCGCTACAGTTAGCACGGGGTTACATCGCCTTGCATCCGGACAAAAAAGTCTTAATTACTGCCAGCGATATTGCCCGCTATGGTTTACACACTGCTGGTGAGCCAACTCAAGGCGGTGGTGCAATCGCAATGATCATCAGTCGTTCACCAAGGATTTTGGCGATTGACGATGATAGTGCGGTTTACACTGAAAACATTATGGATTTTTGGCGGCCAAATTATGCCACAGAAGCGCTAGTTAACGGACATTATTCTGGACATATGTACGTTGACTTTTTTAATGATGTTTTTTCCACTTACCGTAAGCAAACCGGCTTAACGCTTGATCAATTTGCAGCTTTAGCCTTTCATCTTCCCTACACAAAAATGGGTTTTAAGGCATTAAAATCTGTTTTACCACAGGGAAAGCCAGAAACACAACAACGCTTAGCAGCAAATTTTGCCGCCTCCCATCAGTACAATCAAGTTGTGGGCAATCTTTACACGGGCTCATTATATTTAAGCTTGTTATCATTGTTAGAAAATGCAACTGATTTAAAAGCAGGTGACCGGATTGGCTTATTCAGTTACGGCTCAGGCGCAGTTAGTGAATTTTATAGTGGCGTTTTGCAAGCTGGTTTCCAAACAATGTTGCACACCAAACAACAACACACAAAACTTACACAACGGCAAAAGGTCAGTATTTTAGCTTACGAAAAACTATTTCAGTATCAATTACCTAGAGATGGCAGCACCATTGATTTAGATACTACCCAAGATCCAGCAAAGTTCGTTTTAGCTGGCATTAAAGCACATCAACGCCAGTATCAACAACATTAACTCCAACAGTGAACACTACAAATAATCAAAACGGGTCCCCACATGCTAACATACCATGTAGGGGCCCGCTTTCTTAGTATTATTAAACAGTATTGAACAAAGTTTAAATGTCTAGTACTTCATTAAAGCTAACATATCATAACCTTTAATTTTGTCACGTCCATTAAGATCTGTTAATTCGATTAAAAACGCGGTTCCGACAACTATACCACCTAAATCTTCAACTAATTGAATGGTAGCTGCAATGGTCCCACCAGTTGCTAGCAAATCATCAGTTACCAAAACTTTTTGACCTGGTTTAATCGCATCTTTATGTAAATAAAGTGTGGATTTACCATATTCTAATCCATAGCTGGCAGAAACAGTTGGCCGCGGTAATTTGCCTTTTTTCCGGGCAGGTGCAAAACCAATCCCTAATTTATAGGCAACTGGACAACCCACAATAAAGCCACGAGCTTCAGGGCCAACAATCATATCAACTTCTTTTTTCCAAGCGTAAGCAACAATTTCATCCGTTGCTTGCCGGTATGCAGTACCATCTGCCATTAATGGTGAAATATCACGGTAAATAATCCCCTTTTCAGGAAAATCTGGCACGCTGGCAATATAATCATGTAAATTAACTGACATTCTTTTTCGCTCCTTTATTTGGATCCACTTGGGCATGTAGCCATTGTTTTAGCGTTGAATAATCACTTTGGATTAATTTTTGTTCTACTAGTAATTGCTGCTGTCGTTGCTGGTAACTCGGCGCTGATTTCAAGTCCGCCTTGGCTGGGTGAGTAACTTGCTGCATCATGCCATCAACAATTTTAATAAACCCTAATTCGGCAAAAACCTTTACCATAAAAACTAATAGCGGTTGTCGAACATTTAAATAATCTGCTAATTGCGTTAATTGCTTACGTAAATTAATAGCTTGATGTGTCGCAACAAATTTAAAGAGCCGGATAAAGTCCGATCTTGTTGGCATTCCCACCAAGGAAGCCGGCTGCTGACAATAAAAGCAAGTAACCAGTTTATCATATTCTTGTTGATGTTGCTGTAATAAAGTCTTTAAAGCTACCAACGTTGGTGGCAAGTCAACTAACACCAATGTTTCGGTAGTCATCTTAAAAGCTTCATTTGCACTTACTGCTTGTCCTTGCGTGGATAAATTACCTTGAATTTGACGTTTTAACTTATCCGAGAAAAAAACATAAGTGGCTGCATGCTGAAATAAAGGTTTGTGCAGTTGTACCGTCCGCTGATCGATAATGATTTTGCCAGTAATTTTAAAATCCAGCAACTGTAATTGCAATTGACGCTTACCACGCCACTCGTGCTCATTGAGCTGGCCCACTACAGTCACTTGCTGGGCCGCTTGAAGGTCGGACGCATAACGCCCCATCTGAAAGGCAATTACCGCTAATTTGGCATCTTGATCAGTTAAATTAAACTTCAAATGACTATGATCAGCGCCAATTGCTTTAACCTGAGTTACTTGTTGCGGTGTTAGTGCAAAAAGTGGTGCAGGATTATCTGTTCCAAAAGGCGCTAATTGCCGGTAAGCATGCAAAAAATCGCTAGTTGCGGCTGTAACTGGTAATTGTAAATCAATCTTTAATGCTGCTTGTTTCTGATGCTGCAAATCAACCTGCTCAGCTTGCAATTCTAGTCCTTGCATCAATGCAGTTAAATTTTTCTGTGGTAGAGACAGGCCTACCGCCATATGATGACCACCAAACGATGTCATCAATTGTCGGTAATGATCCAAAGCTTTAAATAAATGGAAAGCCGTCACACTACGACCCGATCCCTTAAGCGTTTGGTCATCACGTTGAGTTAAGATTAAAGTTGGTTTACCCGTTGCTTCTACAACACGGCTAGCAACAATGCCTAATACCCCTTCATGCCAACCAGTATGTGCCAAAACCAATGTTTGTCGTTGTTGATTTTCTGGAGTTTGTGCCATTTCCAAGGCAGTAGCAGCAATTTCTTGAACGTATTGCTGCCGCCGTTTATTTTGTGTTTGCACAAACTTAGCCAAATCAGTGGCTTCATCAGGATCAAAAGTGGTCAATAATTTAATTCCGGGCTTAGCATCACCTAAACGGCCTAATGAATTTAACCGTGGTCCCAACACAAAACCAATAATTTGTTCGTCAAGATTATTTTGCTTTACACCAGCCACTTGGCACAACGCATCGATACCAATGCGGCTGGATTGTCGTAATTGCTGTAATCCTAAACTGACTAGAACACGATTTTCATCTGTTAATGAAACCAGATCACAGACAGTTCCAATTGCAGCTAGATCAAAGCTATCAGTTGCTGGTGCTTCTAACAAAGCACTAGCGACTTTAAATGCTACCCCAACACCAGATAAATCTCCAAACGGATAATGTCCTTTAGGATGGCGGGGATGGATAATCGCATAAGCAGGCGGCAAAGTTGGCGGCAATTCATGGTGGTCTGTGACAATCACATCCACTTGTTGAGATTGGGCGTACGTGATTGCCTGTTTTCCACCAACGCCATTATCAACAGTGATAATTAATTTCACCCCAGCATCAATCAATTTTTTGAAAGCGGATTCATGTGGTCCATAACCTTCCTGAAACCGATCTGGAATGTAAGTTGTCACATTCGCTCCTAATGATTCTAAAGTTTCTAACATTAAACTGGTACTCGTAACCCCGTCTGCATCATAGTCGCCGTAAACCGCAATCAACTCATTTTCTGCAATTGCTTGACGGATACGTTTAACTGCTTTAGTCATATCAAATAACAAAAGTGGATCATGCAGCTGATCCACTTGCGGATTCAAAAATTTTTCAATTGTTTTTTGTTCAGTTAATCCCCGGTTGATTAATAAACGCACAACTTCAGGCTGTAACTGACATTGTTGTGCTAAATCATTCACCAAGGTACCATTGGGCTTTGGTAAATACTCCCAATCATAACGGGATTTCATTAAACGTTCACACTCCCAACCCAACTATTATAACAAAATCATCACTGATTAAAAGCCCTAGTTTTTTTGACTGCCAGCAGCTGTTGTCGCATTTGAATGGCGCAATGCATTTAATTGATCTTCTTTTGCTGCTAATTGTGAATTCAATTTAGCTGTCTGCTCTGCTACCGCCTGTTCAACCGCTGTTTCTTGTTGCTTTTGTTCTGCTTTCAAAGCTTTAACTTGACGACGTAAACTCAGTGCATTCATAGTTGACGCTAAAACAGTAATTAAAGCTCCCAAAAGTAGCGATACGATAATAACAATAATTAACGGCCATTTTGCAGTTCCAAAACCAAAATTAACAGTAACCGGGGTGACATTTAAAACAGCAAAAATAACAATTAACAGTGCTAATAATAAAATGATAACTAAGCGCCATTGATTTTTCATTCATTTAACCTCCAAAATTTATTTACGATTAAAAACGGGATTCATGATTATTCGATCAACGATAGCAGGAAATAGTTGGCGCAATTGCGCAGCAACTGTCATTGGCCACGGCACATTCAACTCACGGCGTTGATGTTCAATTGCCTGCACAATGCGTTCAGCCAAACGATGCGGATCAAGTGCAATGTTTGCGACTGCTCGTGCGTACTGACCACTTGGATCAGCAATGGTCGCAAAATCTGTTGCAATTGGGCCAGGATTAACAGTTAAGACGTGAATGTGCAAGGGGCGCAACTCCATCCGCAGGCCATTGGAATACGCAATGACCGCCGCTTTAGCTGCTGCATAAGCACTAGCCTTAGGTGTTACTAATTTTCCTGCTTGCGAAGCGATATTCACAATAGTTCCCCGCCGTAAACCGGCCATGGTTAACCCAATTTTTTGCGTTAATTGAATTAAGCTAATGACATCTAGCTGAAAGAGCGCCTCTAGTTTAGCTGCTGGTAAATCTAACGCCCGCTCAAAATAACCGATGCCAGCATTATTAATCAACACATCAATCGGTCCAACCTGCCGTTTTATAAATGCCATTAAGGCATTTAATTGTGCTGGTTGCGTTAAATCAATGCGTACGGCATAAGCGTGACGCCCAGAAATTGCCCGGGCATGCGCTGCAACCAGCTGTAGTTTTTCTTGTCGGCGTGCACACAACACTAAATTAGCACCACGACCGGCAGCAGCATAAGCCAGTGCCTGACCTAAACCACTAGAAGCACCAGTAATTAAAACTGTTTTGTTAGTTAAATGCTGCATTAAAAATCACCTTTCCAACACGGTAATACTAAATTACTTTTTCTTATTTGGTAAGGGAATGTTCACTTGCTCAAAATCTTTCATCACGCGAGTGTGCGGAAAAATCTGCCGCGCTTCAGTCTGTAGTTCATGGGCAGCGTGACCAACATAGCGAGCAGAAATATGCGTTAACAATAATTGTTTTACATGAGCTTCTTTAGCAATGGCCGCCGCCTGTGTACTAGTAGAATGGTAATAATTATGTGCTAACCGCCCATCTTTTTTGCCAAAAGTACTTTCATGAACCAATGCATCCGCATTTTGTGCTAAAGCATAACTGTTAGCTGTTTGGCGCGTATCACCTAAGATGGCCACAATTCGCCCTTTTTGTGCCGGACCGATGAACTCTTGACTAGGCAAAACTTCACCGTTAGCTAATGTTACTGCTTGTCCGGCCTTAATTTTACCGTAAATTGGCCCTGGCTTAATACCAGCAGCCTGTAGTTTAGCCACTAACAATTCGCCAGTGTGATCTTTTTCAATTACCCGATAGCCAAAACTAGTGATCCGGTGATCTAATTGACGACATTCAACCCGAAATGTGTCATCACTAAACACTTCGCCATCACCTGTTAATTCCACAAAATGCAGCGGGTAACTCAACCGTGAATCTGAAACACGCAAACTAGTGGTAACATAATTGCGAATTCCCTTAGGACCATAAATAGTTAACGGCTGTTGCCCGCCCTGAAAGGAACGGCTGCTGAGAAAACCAGGTAGTCCAAAAATATGATCGCCGTGTAAATGCGTAATGAAGATTTTATCTACTTTACGTGGCCGAATAGTGGTACGTAATATTTGTTGCTGTGTTCCTTCGCCAACATCAAACAGCCATACGGCATTGCGCTCGTCTAATAATTTAAGTGCAATACTCGTGACATTGCGGTAACGTGCTGGTGAACCAGCTCCCGTTCCAAGAAATTCTAATTCCATTAACTGCTTCATCCATTTCTTTAAACTTTAATTGTCCAGTGCCGTCTGAAATACTATGGCAGTGCAACTGTCTTCGTCCAAATTCAATCCAACAAACAAACTTAAAATCAAGCCGTTGTTGTTTGCATTAGTTAATGCTACAAAAATATGCGCAATAACTGTGGCATTTTTCTGAATCAACCACGTGAACAACTATTATTATATTTGAATTTATGCTTTCTGGCTATCTTTTTATCAAATATGTCTATTAAATCAGTATTTTTCCGTTGGTGCAACTACTTCATTGGAAAAAATAAATGGTAACGCCATATAAAAAAGATTAGCACCAAAATAATAAGTGACAGCCTATTTATTAAATAAATAGCCTGCCACTTTAAAAATCTTATTAAGTTAAAATCACTTATTAATGCCTTCTAACAGGAAAACTCAGAATAAAGCGAGACCCGTGTGGTCGATTGGCTAATACCTTTACAGTTCCTTTATGACTGGTAATAATCCATTTTGCAATCGCAAGTCCTAACCCGTTGCCACCGGTTTGCCTACTGCGTGATTTATCTTCTCGATAGAAACGTTCAAAAATTGCTTTGCGATTTTTTGGTGCAATGCCTACACCGGTATCAGCAACTTCTAATAACCAGCGATTACCATGCACCCAGGCTTTGAATTGAATTTGATCGCCAGTTTGTGTGTATTTCAAAGCATTATCCAACAAAATAACCAGTAGTTGGTGAATTCGTTTTTGATCGATTAATTGCGTCGCTTGCAGTGTGATTTGCACACGAAATTGTTTTTTTTGGCTTGCTGCAATTTCTGAATATGGTGCGACTACCTGCTTTAAAAAAGGTGCCATTTTAGTTGGCTGGTAAGTCACTTGCGTCATATTAGAATCAGAACGTGCCAACACTAATAATTCTTTAGTCAATTGGTTTAGACGACGTGTTTCCGATAATGATAACGCAATTGGCTCCATTTGATTGATAATTTTATCATGAGGTTTAGTCAACAATAATTCTATTTTACTTTGAATGATTGTTAAAGGCGTTCGCAACTCATGCGCTGCATTAGCAACAAAATCTTGTTGCCGCTGCCAGGATTTCACGATTGGCCGCATATTCATGTGAGACAAAAAATAGCTCAATAAAATGGATAAAGCCCAGAAAAAGACAACAGTTAAAACTAAGATCCGGCGGAAACTTTGAATCGCTTGGTCTTCTGAATCAATGTTTTGCATGATCTGAACATAACGACCTGCGTAAGGACCAGTTTGATTAGCGGGAACTTTAACTAGTAATGATCGGAATTTACTTTGATTTTCCGTTGTTAAAGTAACAATTTTATTTTTTTGCTGTGGGTCTAATTTAACATTAGCCAATAGATCATAACGATCGCCTAACATACTGGTATTAATTACTTTTCCCCGCTTGTTATAAACCAATAAGTTAATGCGAAAATCAGGCGGCGGTGTGCCTTTACGGCGAACCGCCTTCACTTTAGTCATCAGCATTTGACTACGTTTCATCTGTAAGCCTTGATCAACATTACGATAAATTTCGTGCTGAAACGTTAAATAAACAATCGTCCCCAGCGTAAGAAAAATTACCGCAAAACTGATAAGTTCCATTAAAAATAATTTAATCTGTTGCCGGCGATTCACTAATTTCATGCTGTCACTTCCAGCATGTAACCGACATTGCGTAATGTTTTAATCAGTTGATCGGCACCATCTGGTTTTAATTTTTTACGCAGGTTACTCATATAAACCTCAACAACCGTAATGCTAGTGTCAGATTCAAATCCCCATAGTCGATCAAAAATCTGTTCTTTAGTAATGATGGTGTTTTTATTTTCCACTAAGTAAACTAATAGATCGAATTCTTTACCATTTAACTGAACGTCATGTTCAGCAACAGTTACGCTACGGTTTTGCAAATTAATTTGAAGGTTACCGATAGTTAAAATATTTTCTTGATAAAAATGACCACTGCGCTTTAATAATGCTTTGATCCGTGCTAACAATTCTTCACGGTGAAAAGGTTTGGTTAAATAATCATCTGCGCCTACGTTAAAACCGCGTAATTTATCATCGATGCCATCTTTAGCAGTTAAAATCAACACAGGGGTATCGACGTGCTGCGCACGCATACTTTTTAAAACATCATAACCACTTTTACCCGGTAACATTAAATCTAAGATAATCAGATCATAAATTCCTTGAACAGCTGCAAACTCTCCCTCTTCGCCATCATAAACCTGATCAACATCTAAAAAGTCAGTGATAAAATCACGAACACTGGCTGATAATTCCTTGTCATCTTCCACAAGTAATGCTTTTGCACTTTTCACAATTTTTCACCTCAGTTTAATCACCATTAGTTTAAACAACTCACCTTAAAAACAGCTTAATGCTTAATCTGTTTTAATAGTTGCTGCGCGATAAAATCACTATAGTGTTGTTTACCAATGTTATTTGGGTGAACCTGATCTTTATAAAACCACGCTGAATGTCCTTGACTGTAATTATACCAATCAATGACAGTTAAATTAGGCCATTGCTGTGCACCACGCTTTAAAGTGGCGTTAACACTATTTTGCCAGCTACGAGTTGGTACGCGTACGTTAATCCAAAAAACTTGGCGTTTAGGACCCACTTGACGCATAATTTCAGCTAATTGCTGTGGTGTAAATGCACCATTGGTCCCTAAACCAATTAAAACGACATCGGGTAATACCCCTTTAGTAGCGTAATAGTTTAATAAGTCAGAACTAGCCTTCACTTGCCGACCCACTTTAGCATTGATAATCATTTTAGGAAACGCTTGTTGCAGAACATTTAAGCTATCTAACATGACAGAATCACCAATTGCGACCACTGGTAACTGCTTAGCCTGCTGCGTTTGTGTCAATGATAAACCAGCAACTGGTTGATCAGTCTGCTTTGAAGTTGCTTGACTAGTAGTTGCTGAGTGTGCTTTAGCCGATTGCTTTTGCGCTTGAGCAATCAGACTTGCTTTGCGTCGTGAATTTTGTTTACTATTACGTTTAATCTGTTTAGCTAAAGGCGCGCGCTGCGCAACAGCATGCGCCGGTGCAATGACTGCCCCAGTAAGCCCTAACGCAAAAACCAGTAAAAATGGCAATACCATTAATCGCTGCCAGCCATAACCAGAATGCGGCTGCACTAATTTTCGTAGCCAAGATTGCCACTGATGCCAATTAAAATGCGCAAAAGGACGTTCAACTAAACGGTAAGATAATTCACTAATCACTAAAATCAAAACTAACTGTACAACAAAATGCAACCATGGCCATTGTGCAATGTTTTTCACTTGATTTTCATAAAAAATCATGACTGGAAATTGATAAAGATAAATGCCATAACTGCGTTTACCTACCCAATTAAAAATTGAGAGCGTAAAATATTTTGTGTAAATGCATAAAAGATTTCTGAATTGTATAG